>JAQVPT010000037.1 GCA_028701945.1 Bacteroidales bacterium | reverse complement strand
GCTTAAGATTAAGATCATTTATGAATATTTCACTAACTCCTATACCTGCTGATATGTCGTTGAGACTCTGGCACTTATTAAGCTGTCCGAAACTTAGGGCTACTAATTGATCGTAGGTCTTATATTTACTAACGCCTTTGTCTGTTTTGTAAGTATCAGTACAACTTTTAAGAATCCAAGGTGGTACTAAATCTAAAATTTGTTTGATAAGTGGTTTATTGTTATTTTTGTTTCGCCTGAAGAGTCCCATATTTGAAAAGTTTTTGGTAGAACTCAAAGATACAGGATTCTGAGGGCTTTTTAAAATATCAACTTTCGGATGCTAGTGAATAAATAATTATTATAATTGTAAATTAACAGTCAAATAAAACTAGGAAAATGAAAAATTTCATAAAACTTATATTTATTGTTGTTGTTTTCTCATCGTGTCAAAACAAAGAAGAACATAAAATTGTAAAATCCATTGATTTTGAAAATCGAAAATGTGAAATAACAAATTTTGATTCTTTGGTTCATGGTAAAACTTATTTACCTGTTTACTCACATATTTATCATAGATACGAAAAACGAACATTTGATCTTACAATTACAATAAGTATTCGAAATATTACACTTAATGATTCAATTTATATTTTAAAAGCTGATTACTTTAATACAAATGGGGATAATATTCGTCAATACATCCAAAACCCAATTTGTCTCAAACCTTTGGAGACAGTTGAAATAGTTATTTCAGAAGAGGACGCCGAAGGGGGGTCGGGTGCTAATTTTGTTTTTGATTGGGCAGTAAAAGATGACAGAAATCAACCTTTATTTGAAGCTGTTATGATATCAACTAATGGGCAACAAGGATTATCTTTTTTAACAAGAGGTGTGCAAATATTTGAATGATAACTTGAACCTAAGGGTTTGTCAAACAACGGCGAAGCCCTCATGACCAAAGGAAGTAATAAACTATTCATTCTGACTATTCATTTTCAAAGTCCTCAATCAATCCCTCGACAATCCATTTTGCTAACGCTTCGCGATTGTCTGGTTTGATAAATCGTTTTCTGTCCTGTTCGTTTTGAATATTTCCTAATTCGATAAATACAGCAGGCGGTAACACCTTGCGGATAACTAATAAATTTCTTGCTGATACTGTACCATGATAACCTCTGTTTGGTTGAAATTCAGCATATTTTGCTGAGAATGTACTTTGCAAAGTTTTTGCAGTTGTCTCGCCCTTTTTGCTGCCAGGAAAATGATAAAAGAATACATCTACATTAGCTCCTGTTGAGCGCGAATCGAGATGAATAACAATAACTCGTTGATATTTATAATCTCTATTATCTTCGTACAGATTATTAACAGCATCGGCACGTTGTACTAGTCTTTGAGTTTGATTTCTTGGAATTTCATCTTGCGGCAAACAATACTCATCATAATCAATGTCTAAAAGCTCATCTTCTCTAATGCCATCGTCAGGATCGTTTATTATCATAAATAATTTACCGCTATGCGTTTCTATTTTTCTTGCTATTCGTAAAGTAATATCGTAGGCGTACTCATCTTCACTTATTTGCTTTCCGTTGATTTCACTTACTGCTCCAGGATCGGGTCCTCCATGTCCGCTGATAAGGTAAAATAATGCTCCTTGTAGTTGGGTGTCAATTATTGAATCTGCTAATTGTAAGAGGTTGTCGGTTGTTATCGAATCGTTTACAATGCTGTCAGAATTGGTAGCTGCAGTATCAATAGTTTGCTCAATAAAAGTTGGAAGGAAATAATTCTCACCTTGGATAAGTTGATCTTCTTCTTTAATTTTATCACTGTTTAAAATCTTAGGCATTATAATAATACTCGGCTGGATATCCATTATCTCTCAATATTTTATATATCCCATCGCCTTTTCCGGCAACAATAGATTTAAGACTATCCAATTCTTGGGTGAAAGTAGGATTATTAATCATTATGATTAGTGAAAATATGCAAAAAACCGTTTTAATTTTTTTCATACACCGCAAAAATATAAATATTTAAACAAATTTCTATAAAAATCATTATTATATGGTATTTTTATGTTAAAAAATGGTAATTTTGCAAAAAAAGTTTTATATTATAAATAATGATAAAGATAACATTACCCGACGGATCGGTTAGAGAATATGAAAGTGGAATTACTGGTTATGCAATTGCCGAGAGCATTAATCGTAATTTAGCTAAGGAAGTATTGTCTGTAACAGTAAATGACGAATTATGGGATTTGACACGTGAAATAAGTCAAGATTCTTCTATTATTTTGCATAAATTTGATGATAAAGAAGGGAAACACGCCTTTTGGCATACATCAGCTCATATAATGGCAGAGGCTATCGAAAGTATTTTTCCTGGAACGAAATTCGGAATTGGGCCTACAATAGAAAATGGTTTCTATTACGATATCGAATTACCCGAAGGACAATTGCTTTCCGAAAAAGACTTTCCTAAAATTAATAAAAGAATGCTTCAGTTGTGTCAGATGAATAATCCGATAAAACGTAGTGATATTACCAAAGCCGAAGCACTAAAATATTTTAAAGAGAAGGGTGATGAATATAAACTTGAGTTAATATCAGAACTTGAGGACGGAACTATTACTTTATATTCGCAAGGTAAATTTACCGATCTTTGTAAAGGGCCTCATTTGCCAGCAACTAGTTATATCAAGGCTATTCAGATTTTAAGTCTTGCTGGTGCATATTGGCGTGGTGACGAAACACGTAAACAATTAACCAGAGTTTATGCAATTAGTTTTCCTAAGCAAAAAATGCTTATTGAGTATCTTGAAATGCTTGAAGAAGCAAAAAAACGCGATCATCGTAAAGTAGGAAAAGAACTTGAATTGTTCCACTTTTCGCCTAAGGTTGGTATGGGATTGCCACTTTGGTTACCAAGAGGTACTGAGTTACGTGATAGATTAGAATTATGGTTGACTGCCGAATTAAAGAAGCGAAACCACGAGATGGTAAAAACGCCGCATATTGGTCATGTTGACTTATATAAAACATCAGGCCATTATGAAAAATATGGGGCAGATTCATTTCAACCTATACAAACTCCTGCTGAGGGTGAAGCTTTTATGCTTAAACCTATGAATTGTCCACATCATGTTGAAATATTTAAAGCCAGGCAATATTCTTATCGAGATTTGCCATACAGAATGGCCGAGTTTGGTACTGTCTATCGTTACGAACAGCATGGCGAATTGCACGGATTAACTAGAGTACGCTGCTTTACACAAGACGATGCCCACGTTTTTTGTCGTCCCGACCAGGTTAAAGATGAATTCAAAAGTATTATTGAGCTTATAATATATGTTTATAAATCATTGGGGTTTACAAATTATAAAACTCAAATATCTTTAAGAGATCCTGAAGATAAAACAAAATATATCGGAACAGACGAAAATTGGGATAAAGCCGAAAAAGCAATACAAGAAGCAGCTTTTGAAATGGGATTAAAACCAACAATTGAACTTGGCGAAGCAGCGTTTTATGGCCCAAAGCTTGACTTTATTATTAAAGATGCTCTTGGTCGGAGTTGGCAATTGGGTACTATCCAGGTAGATTATAATTTGCCAGAAAGATTTGAGCTTGAATATAAAGGATCTGATAACCTTTCTCATCAGCCAATAATGTTGCACAGAGCAATATTTGGTTCGATGGAGCGATTTGTTGCCGTTCTAATTGAGCACACTGCTGGTAAATTCCCGCTATGGCTAACGCCAGTGCAAGTGGTTTTACTGCCAGTTAGCGAAAAATATAACGATTTTGCAAAAAAAGTTTTGGAATTGCTAAAAAATTACGATATTCGCAGCAAAATTGATGACCGAAATGAGATGATAGGTCGCAAGATTAGAGATAATGAATTGCAAAGGATTCCTTACTTACTGATTTTAGGTGAAAAAGAAGCTGAATCGGGTAATATTTCTGTGCGAAAACAGGGAGAAGGAGATAAAGGAGAAGGAGATATTGGCAGTATGAGTATTGAAGATTTTGCAAAAATGATTAAAACTGAGATAAATGAATATTTTGAAGACTAATATTCTGAAAAATAAATTAAATAATTAATTATAGGGGGAAACAAGTTATAGCATACCAAGGTAGAAAAATGCAGAGGCCGTTTAAAAGAGTAAAAGAGGACGAACACCGTATAAATCAAAATGTACGTGCACCGTTTGTGAGACTCGTTGGAGAGAATGTTAGTAATCAGGGGATTGTCAGTCTTCGAGAAGCTCTAGATATTGCTGAAGGATTAGGTCTTGATCTTGTCGAGATTTCGCCAAAGGCAGAGCCGCCTGTTTGTAAGGTAATCGATTACCAAAAGTTTCTATATCAACAAAAAAAGAAACAAAAAGAAATGCAGAGTAATGCTCAAAAAGTTGTACTCAAAGAAATAAGGTTCGGCCCAAATACCGATGACCATGACTACAATTTTAAACTGAAGCATGCTATTAGTTTTCTCGAAGAGGGAAATAAAGTTAAAGCTTTTGTATTCTTTAAAGGACGTTCTATTATTTATAAGGAAAAAGGAGAGATATTGTTGCTAAAACTTGCTCAAGACCTTGAAGAATATGGCAAAGTTGATCAAATGCCAAAATTAGAAGGAAAAAAAATGCAAATTATTGTATCACCAAAAACGGCAAAGAAAAAATAACAATTTAAAATTTAATGCGATGCCTAAAATGAAAACGAAATCCAGTGCAAAGAAAAGATTTACTATTACTGGCACTGGTAAAATTAAAAGGAGACACGCTTATAAAAGCCACATCCTTACAAAAAAGTCAACAAAACGTAAAAGAGCCTTAAGGCATTATACAACTGTTGACGAAAGAGACTTGAAAAACATTAAGTTATGTCTCGGAATGAAGTAAAAATAGTTTAATAATCAGAGTGATTTAGCCGGAAGATTCGTCGATGGACGGACGCTAAACATTCGCAAAACGTAAAATTATGCCAAGAAGTGTTAATGTAGTTGCTTCAAGAAACAGAAGAAGAAAAGTTCTTAAGCAAACAAAAGGGTATTTCGGTGCTAGAAGTAAAGTCTGGACAGTAGCAAAAAATGCTTACGAAAAAGGACTTACTTATGCGTACAGAGATAGAAAAAATAATAAGAGAAATTTTAGAGCTCTATGGATACAGCGTATAAACGCAGGTGCTCGCTTAAACGGAATGTCTTATTCGCAGTTTATGGGTAAAATTCATGCTAATAATGTCGAATTGAACAGAAAAGTATTGGCTGATTTGGCTATGAACAACCCAAAAGCTTTCGAAGCTATTTGTAATAAACTGAAATAAATACGAAATTTTTGCCGATTTTGGTAGAATGCTCATCTAATGGATGGGCATTTTTTTTATAGTTTGTTTGTTAACTACAAGTTTTATGATAAATTAAAATGTGACAGACTTTCGACTATCTAAAATAATTAATATCGAGCAGCTTAACCGAAAGCTCGTAAGCTAAGTATTGCATTTTTATTGGTATAACCTTTATAATTGAAAACTTTTCCAAAATTTGTGTAATTAAAAAATCACAAACCTAGTACCAAATCTCAAAATATGAAATAATTATAAGTCAGCTAACAATAGTGGTGTGAATAAGTTACCCACTGTTTGTTCGTTTTATCAAAAAATAAATTTGTTTTGAAAATATTTATTTTGTAACTTGTATAAATATAAAAACTTACTTTATGTTTAATACATCGACTATAACAATTATCAAAAAAAGCTGTATTTTCACTTTGGAAATCATTGATTTTTACGATGAGTTAACATTAACTGGTAAAAAGCCTATTGCGATAAGGGTTTTGAGTTCTACTCTTAATGGTATTACGTCTTTGCAAAAGGCATTGCATGCAACAAAAAACAGAGAATTTAATGAAAGTAAAACTCAAGCATTAAGACATTTTAAAAATGTAGCTTACTGGATTGAGCAATGTGAAAAATCAGGCTATTGGTTTGACGAAATTCTTTTGAGGAACGCTTTAGAAATACTTGAATTTTGTAATTCCAAGGAGTTTGCCGTTTAAAACAGTTTTTTGATTTATACTGCTGATAAGATTATTGAGCGGTAATATAAGGGATTGTCGTAATTTATATCTAAGGTCTGAGACCAATTAAATCATAATATAATGTGTTTTGTAGTTATTTTGGTATTACACGCATGTTAGTGTGCTAATAGTTGTGAGTATGGTGGTATTAGTGCGACAAAAGAAAATCTATACATTTTAATAAACCAATTGGAAACAATTTAATTAGTCATGTTTTAATCTGCAATCTTTTATTATTATATTTGCATGATGAATGAAATTATTCTTTTGATAATAATTGGCATTGTAGCCGGAGTTCTTGCTGGGTTATTTGGTGTTGGAGGAGGGATTATTGTTATTCCTGCTTTGATTTACATCTTTGGGATGAACCAACATCAGGCTCAGGGTACGAGTATTGCGTTTTTACTATTACCAGTAGGAATTTTAGCATTTATGAATTATTATCGTGCTGGCTATATTAATATTAAATTTGCTGCAATATTAGCCGCAGCATTTGTAATTGGAGGGTATTTTGGCTCTAAAGTAGCGTTAAATATTCCCGATACTAATCTAAAAAAAGTGTTTGCAGTTTTTATTATTTTAGTTGGAGTGAAGATGCTTTTTAGTAAATAAAAAATTACACTATGAGTAATGTTAAAAATGAAATTAAGAAGTTAAGTGAACAAATCGTCAATGATGTAATTTCGTATCGACGCCATATTCATAAATATCCAGACTTGTCATTTAATGAATTTGAAACTGCCGCATTTATAAAAGATATATTGTTAAAAAATGCAATTGAAACCGATGATAGTTTTGGCGATAATGCCGTAATTGGTATTATTGAAGGTCGTTTGCCTGGTAATACTGTCGGATTGCGAGCAGACATAGACGCATTGCCAATTAACGAATTAAATGATTGTGAATATAAATCAACTAAAGCTGGAATAATGCATGCATGTGGACACGATGCCCACGCTGCCTCACTTTTAGGTACTGCAATTATTCTTAATCAGCTAAAAGACAAAATTAAAGGAAAGATTATACTTGTGTTTCAACCTGCCGAGGAGAAAAATCCTGGTGGAGCAATCGGTCTTATTGAAAAAGGTTTGTTGACGAAATATAATATTACAAAGATGCTGGGGCAACATGTAAGTCCCGAAAATGAAACAGGTAAATTTTTATTTGGGTCTGGTCAATTAATGGCTTCTACAGATGAATTATATGTTAGTTTTCATGGTAAAGGTGGACATGCAGCATTGCCTCATACTCGTTCTGATACAGTATTGGCACTAGTAGATTTTATTACAAAAGCTATGGATTTTAAGGAGAATTTAAAAAGTGATCAGCCGTTTATAATAGCTTTTGGTAAAATTGTTGCCGATGGAGCGGTTAATGTCATTCCAGATGAGACTATTACGCATGGCACAATGAGAACTTTAGATGAAGAATTACGAAAACATATTAAAATGCAACTTCCGCTTATTGCTGAAAAATCTGCAAAAAAATATGATTGTACTGCAAAATTTGAGGTGTGTGCTGGTTATCCAAGTTTAATTAACGATGAAAAATTAACAGAAATTGCAAAAAAAGCAGCAATAGAATTTGTCGGTGTTGAGAATATTGAAGATTTAAAATTACGCATGACAGCCGAAGATTTTGCGTATTATACTAGAGAAATACCATCTGTGTTTTATCGTTTTGGAGTAACAGGAGACGGCAAAGGCAATGTAAATGTTCATAATCCAAAGTTTAATATTGATGAAAGCTCTTTGTTAAACTCGTCTGCTTTAATGGCATGGCTGGCAATTGAAATAAATCACTGAAATGAGAAAATTACCGATAGATGAAATTCCGCGTTTAAGTATCGAAGAATTTGAATTAACAAAGAAAATTCCGCTAATAGTTGTGCTTGATAATATACGTTCTCATCATAATATTGGGGCTATTTTTCGTACCTGTGATGCTTTTGCATGTGAGGCTGTCTATTTATGCGGAATAACTGGAAAACCACCACATCGCGATATTCATAAAACCGCACTTGGAGCAACGGAAACTGTTAAATGGAAATATTTTAATAATACAATTGAAGCAGTTCTTGAATTAAAAAGCGAAAATTTTAAAATTGTTCCTTTAGAAATTGCTGAAGGTAGCATACAAATAAATGGTTTTAGTGTTGCTCAAGGAGAAAAAATTGCTCTTGTCCTTGGAAACGAAGTTAAAGGTGTAGAGCAAAAAATTATTGATATTGCCGATGCTTGCATTGAAATTCCACAATATGGAACAAAGCACTCGCTAAATGTTTCGGTAAGCGGAGGTATTGCAATTTGGGATTTATGCATGAAAATGAGATAATGATCGTAGGCCTTTTATTTTGATATAATTAGTGTTTGATGACTTTTGCTGAAACTTAGACCATTGTGCACTTATCACACTTTGTTATTGTATTAGTATAGTAAATCTGAAAAGTCTTGTGCGTGATAATTTATTTATATTAGTTTTCTAATTTACCCTCATGTTTTTTGTTAATTTTGTAGAATAGTAAAAAAATAAACAAATGGAATTAAGCGTAGGAGATAAAGTCAGATTTTTAAATGATATTGGTGGCGGAATAGTTGTGAAATTGTTACCAAAAAATATGGCGATAGTGAAAGATAAAGATGACTTTGAATATCCATATCCTGTTCGGGAGTTGGTTTTAGTTGAGAAATTTATTGAAAAATCTGCGAATACTTTTCCTGGGAATTTGTACGCTGACGATGATAAAAAACTTGGTAAAAAGGTGGAAGTTATAAAAGAGATTGTTGTTGAAAAACCTGAGTTGAAGGAAGACAATATATCTGAAATATTATTCGCATTTATTCGCAAAAAGTCTGATGATTTTGATGGCTTTGAAGCTTATTTGATAAATGATTCTAATTTCTTTTTGTTTTATCATGTAGTTTTGCGTGGCGATGATGGATTTAATAAACTTGATGCCGAAATTCTTGAACCTAATACAAAAATAGCGATTTCTGAGTTAAGTCGTGAGCAAATAAATTCGTCTAAGGAAATTATTGTTCAGGCTGTGTTTTTTGATCATCCTTACGACACTTTGCACCAGATGTTGGAACGCAAAATAAAAATTGTCCCTTTGAAATTTTTTCAGGAGCATGTTTTTATTGATAGTGAATTTTTTAGTGAGAAAGCTTATGTTTTTGAGCTGTTATCAGAAAAACCAGGTTTGGGTGAGTCAATAAAATCTGAAAAAGATTTTGAAAATAATTTACTCTTAAAAGAGGAGCAGGATGAAGACTTGTCTCATAAGTTTAAAGCTCGTAAAAAGCCAGAAACTGTGGAGGTCGATTTGCATATTAATCAATTGGTCGATTCGGTTATTGGTATGTCTAATGCTGATATTATTAAAATTCAATTAGACTTGTTTCATAAAACAATAACTGAAGCTATTATGAATAAAACCAGAAAAGTTATTCTTATTCATGGTATTGGTAACGGAACTTTAAAGGAAGCAATTAGAGAATCTTTAAATAAACAGTATAAATTGCAGTTTGAGGATGCGTCTTTTAAAGAATACGGATTTGGTGCTACGGAAGTGATATTGTAGTTTTTGTTGCAATATTTACAGTCTAGTTATTTAACAGTTATTTTAACCGATTTCATAATATTAAGAGCCGTTGTAAATGTGCTTAAATCTGTATAAAGTTTCCCGTCTATACCTGAATAATGTCCGTGTCCGATAGGATTTAATGTGTATTCGTCAATTAGATTGTTGGGGTCGATTGTTACAGCATATATTAAAGATGGTTGGCATGAATTACGGTATTCTTTTTCATTAGGATATTTTGCATTATGCCAGTAATTATTTGTGTCCCAAGCTTGATTTACTTCTAATAATAGACGAAACTTTTTGTTGGTTTTAACATCTGTTTTTGTTTTCAGAATAAAATCAGATTGAGGTGTAGCTCCAGTATGTGCATCTATTATGGGTTTTTCTGTTGTCGGAATTTCAGCATTATTTGTTCTTTTATGGATGAAATAGGGGAGTGTTGCTTTATACATTTTTTGCCCTGCTTCCCATTTACCGGTACTTGAGTCGCCATATCTGTATATTCCTGTGGCAACGGCTTGTGTTACAAATAACTCTTGTACAAATTCTTCGTTTGTATCTTCAATCCATAATGCAAACGATGGATTATTATGTCCTTTGCCTGTTGTAAATTCAAGCTCTATTTGATATCCATTACCATTAATATTAGTTTCTATTATCTCTTTTTCGTTGTCTTTTTTTCTCTTTTTGCAAGGAGAATTGTCTATTGAAGAAAAACTACTTAAGCTTACAACTGCGATTAAAATTATTATTATGCTTTTCATATTTATAAGTTTTAATATTAAAAATCAATTATAATACCAAGTGTAGGAAGTACTGTTCCGCTTCCTTCAGAAGGTATTCTGCGTAACAAATAATTTGATGGGTTTTCAGGATCTATTTGCACGTTTCCTTCTGTATCGGTATTAATATATAGGTCTTGTGATCCTGATTTGAAATTATATGCGTTTTGAATATCTACATAAACTTTTAGAGATGCATTGCGAAAATAGAATGTTTTATCTACTCTAAAATCAAGTTGGTGAAAAGCTTTAAACCTTTTCTCGTTTAGCATCGAATAGTCAAAATATGGTTGCCCTCTAAGATCCCATGCGTTCATATTAGATGATACTTGAAGATCATAAGGTGTGTAAGGTAATCCGCCTGCGTATCTCCATTTTACGCCAACAAACCAATCATTTTTGAACTTTTTTGTTGCGGTAACTATGAAAATATGTCTGTTATCCCATGATGTAGGCACATAATTTCCGTCAATATCTTTAAACTCACTCACGGCATAAGTGTATGCTGCAGTGATGTTTAAGTCGTTTTTGAGACGGTTTTGTGAAAGAATTTCTACGCCATAAGCATGACCCTGACCGATGCTGCTTATTTCCTCGTCTCCAACAACTCCAAAATCTACTGGTTTAAATGATAAAACTAATGAGTCTTTCACCGAGAAAGGATATTTATCGTACATTTTGTAGAAGCCTTCGATACTAATATTAGATCTCGTTCCTAATTGATAAGCAAACCCTCCAATTATGTGATCGGATTGTATATATTTGATGTCATTATTTTTATTTATAAGAATTTGATTATTATCTCGGTAGCCTAAACTTGTATAGGTTGGCAGTAAATAGTATCTTCCAGTATTCATATTTATACTTAGCTTTTCTGTAATATCAAAAGATGCTGAAATTCGTGGCGAGAATTGCTCTAAAGGGTTTGTCATTGAGCTGGAATATTCGTTGCCATCAAATCTAACTCCTAATGATAAACTAAGTCTGTTGCCTACAAACGATTTTGCAATTTGTCCGAAAGCTCCATATTTAAACATATCAAGATTAGAATCGTAAGTAATTTCTTGTTGGCCACTAGGTGTGTAAATGTTTAAGTATGTGTTGTTGTAATATCTGGCATATTCAAAATTTAAACCATAGCTGATTCTATAATTATTATCAGTTTTAAAGAAATCCTCAACTCTAAATTTATTTTCAGCTTCGAATGAACTGTAATTATTTAGAAGGTTTGCGGCATCTATATTATTATTAATATATTTATAATATCGGTTGTTAAGCATGTTGCGGCTAAGAACAAATGTTGTGTAGCCTTTATCTCGAAATTGTTTATAAACTGCTCCTAAGGTGTAAGTCCACTGCTCATATTCGTTTAAATATCCTAATAAATAAGATTGAAATTCTGTTGGATTTTTAAGGTCTCTGTCTAGTACATTTATATCATAAGCACCTAATCCAATTATGCTTAGTTCACTGCGATCGCTGAGCTTTGTCTTTATCTTAAACTGCATATCATTAAAAGTTGGCAAGAAAGGCAGTCCGATTAGTTTAAAAAGAAGATTGAGGTATGATCTTCGTGCAGAAATTATATAAGTGGTGTTTTCGCTAATTGGCCCATCCATTGTGAACGAAACTTCCGAAGCCCCGAGACTTCCTTTAAACCTTAACTCTTCCTGATTTCCATCGATTTGTTTAAAATTGAAAATCCCGCTCAGAGCGTTTCCTCTATTTGCAGGAAAAGCTCCTGAAAAGAAATCAACATTTCTTATGAGGTCTGCATTTAAAATCCCATTTGTTCCACCACTGGCTCCTTGTGTAGCAAAGTGGTTTATATTTGGAATCTCAACATCGTCGAGGTAAAACTTCGATTCATTTGATGCACCTCCTCTGACAATAACATCATTTCTGTTTTGTCCTGGAATTGCTGCAACACCTGGCAGGTTTTGTATAACTTTGGATATATCACGATTTGCTCCTGGTGAGTTTTCAATCTCCGATAAACCAATGCTGCGTAATGAAATAGGTGACTCTTCATTTTTCTCAAACATTTGTGCTTTAACTGTTACCTCCGACAAAGTTACGGCAGACTCTCGCATGGTAATGTCTAAATTTACCGTTTTACCCGGACTTACTTGTACTTCCAAAGTAAGCTTTGTGTCGAATCCTAATGATGAGGCAGTTAGGCGATAAATGCCAGGTTTTAAACCACTGATGAGATAGTTGCCATCAAAATCTGATGATGCCCCATAGTCCGTTCCTTCAATAAATATATTTGAAAATGGTAAAGCCTCATTATTAACTTCGTTGTAAACTCTACCTTTAATTTGTCCTACCTGAGCAAATAACGAAGATACACTCAATAATGATAGTAATGCGAAAATTATAAATTTTTTGTACATAGTAATTTAAGTTTACCGAATAACCAATTCTTTTGTCTTTTGTTTATTAAAACATGAAAAAAATTAAACAAAATTCAATATTGTCTAAATAATTCAAATATTTAATTCATTGTAAAGGTAGTATTTTAAATCTTATTATTTATTGGAAAGTTGAAATTAATTTAGATTTTTTTTAGTTGTTTATATTACCCCCATTACACGTTTGCTCTGTGCTAAATATTTTTTAATTAGTTTTTATTTGCGAAAAAAACTTATATTTGTGATATGCTAATTAGCAATTTACTCATAGACAATCTTAAAATATCTATCAATTCGATAAGGTCTAATATGTTGCGTACTATATTGACAGTATTGATAATTGCAATTGGTATAATGGCTCTTGTAGGGATACTTACCGCCGTTGATTCTATCAAAAGTACTATTAGCGGTGAGTTTCAGAGTATGGGGTCAAATACTTTTACAATTAGAAGACAAGACAATCAACAACGTGGTGGAAACAGGCGTAAAGTTGAGAATAAGAAAATAAATTATGAAGAAGCGATTCGTTTTAAAGATGAATTTAATTTTCCTGCAATTGTTAGTGTTTCGGTTTATGGAACAGGTATGGCAACATTAAAACATGCCGATGAAAAAACTGATCCAAATATAAGTGTTTATGGTATTGACGAGAACTATTTATTAACTTCGGGACGTGAAGTAGATTTAGGGCGTAGCTTTACTAGTAGTGAGATAGTTTCTGGAGAGAATATTGTTGTTATTGGTAGTGAACTAAAAGATTTATTATTTATTTCTGGCGAAAGTGCTTTGGATAAATTTATTTCTGTTGGGAACTCACGATATCGGGTTGTTGGAGTTTTAAAAGAAAAAGGCACTAGTTTTGGTGGAGACGGCGATAAAATTTGTTTTGTCCCATTGAATAATGCAAGGCAAAATTTTTCTGTTTCAGAAAATAGTTATACAATAAGTATTATGCCTAATGATGCTGGATTGCTTGAGATTGCGGTAGGAGAGGCTGAGGGCTTATTTCGCAATATTAGAAGACTTACTGTTTATGATGACAGTAATTTTGCCGTTCGTAAATCCGATAGTCTTGCAAATATGTTGATTGAGAATATTAGCGTCGTTACAATTGGTGCGACTCTTATTGGTTTAATAACTCTTTTGGGAGCTTCTATTGGCTTAATGAATATTATGTTGGTTTCGGTGAGCGAACGAACGAGGGAAATTGGTATTCGCAAGGCTCTTGGAGCAAAAGGAGAAACGATAAAACAGCAATTTTTATTTGAGTCGGTTTTTATAGGGCAGCTTGGTGGAGTTTTAGGTATTATTTTGGGTATTATAGCTGGTAATATGATTACTTTGTTTACTGGAGGACAGTTTTTGATACCTTGGTTATGGATTTTATTAGGTGTATTTTTATGTTTTATAGTTGGTATTGCTTCTGGATATTTGCCAGCAGTTAAGGCATCTAAACTTGATCCAATAGTGGCTTTGCATTACGAATAAAAAAATATCCGTCCTTTTGCTAATTGGCGTAGGAACGGATGTTTTTTTATAGTTAATACTTTTTTTAGTTCATTAATTTTGGAATAAGTTCAACAACACGATTTGAATATCCCCATTCGTTGTCATACCATGTTAGTGTTTTTAGCATTCTGCCATTAAGCATTGTGCAGCCAGCGTCAAAAATTGCCGAATGTGAGTTATGAATGATATCAACAGAAACAATAGGTTCGTCTGTATATTCTATAATTCCTTTCATGCTGCCTTCTGCAGCTTCACGAATAGCTTTGTGTACTTCATCAATTGTAACATCTTTTTTCAAAATTACGACAAGGTCAACAGACGATCCGGTAGGAGTAGGAACTCTCATCGCCATTCCGTCAAGTTTGCCGTTTAATTCGGGAATAACCTTACCTACTGCTTTTGCGGCACCAGTTGTTGTTGGAATTTGAGAAATCGCACATGAACGAGCTCTTCGTAAATCGGAGTGAGGTCCATCAAGAATATTTTGGTCGTTTGTATAAGAGTGAATAGTAGTCATCAAGCCTCGCTCAATACCAAAATTATCTAGTAGTATTTTGACAATTGGTGCCATACAGTTTGTTGTACAAGATGCGTTTGAAACACATTTAACATCAGGAGTTATCACTTCATCATTTACGCCGATAACGACCATTGCATCAACATCATCTTTAGCTGGAACAGTAAGGATAACTTTTTTAGCACCATTTTTTAAATGGTCGCCGTAGCCACCTTTTGCACTTTCTTTACTTCTAAATATTCCAGTGGCTTCTATTACAACATCAGGAGTCTGTTGCCATGGAATGTTTCCTGGACTTCTTTCTGCACTAACAGGAATTTCTTGACCTTCAACAATAATTGATGAAGCGTTAAATGAAATATTACGCTCAAATTTCCCTTGAGTGGAGTCGTATTTTAGGAGGTGAGCGAGGGTTTTTGTATCAGTTAGGTCGTTAATACCTACTATTTCGATATCATTTCTATCGAAAGCAATTTTAAAAACATTTCGTCCAATTCGTCCGAAACCATTTATTCCAACTTTTATTTTTGACATATTTTATAGTTTTTAAGTTTATTTAATGCAAATCTAAGAAAAAAGCCTCAATAATTTGAGGCTTTTTAAAATAATAAAAGATATTTTTATTAAATATTGTTAGTTTTTTACAAACTTCATTGTTTTAACACCTTCTGTATTACTAATATTAATGAAATAAACTCCATCTGACATATCAGATATATCTAAAATAGTACTGTCAATATTATTAAATTCTTTGATTAGTTTACCGTAGATGTCATAAATTCCAACATTGCTGTTAACAATTCCTGTAATGTTAATCTTATTTTGAGCAGGATTTGGATATATATTGATATTATTTAATTTATTAGTTGCGACATCAGAAGTTTGTGTAACATATCGTATTTCCCAACCTTCAGCTTGACCTTCGCCATTAGTTTCAAAAGTAATATAAAATTTATCACCGCCCCAATTGTCAATCATATAAGGAGGTCTATTTATTGAGGTATATTCTCCAATAAGTTCTAGTCCACCATTTTCTACTGCAGACTTATAAATTTTTAGCACATCATTTTCTGCAAGGTCAAATTTAGTAAATGTTAACCTAATAAGCTCTAAATTTTCAACATCAGGATTGATAATCCAATTACACGAGGAATTATTATAGTAATAATTATTACCTGATCCATCATCAAATATCCAGTCTGGTTGAGTATAGATGGTTGTTCCATTACAGTAAGGAGTATCGCTAGGGGTTAAATTTAAAATAACTGCGTGTCCGTAGTTAAATTCATAATCATTAGGATTTAAGTTATCCAAGAAAAAGTAACCATCGTTTGAACCGCCCCATCCCCAGTTAAAGTGGAAATATGAAGTGTCTTGATATGCATCGCATACAAAATCGTGTCCAGCACCAGAGGCAGGATGTGCAGAATAAATAATAGGGTGTCCTTTATCTAAATCTTCTTTAAGAGTATATTTCCATACATGGTCAGCTATTGTGTCTTTCATAAGGTACTTGACTCCTGATTTGTATCTAAAATTTAGTTTTAATGCGTCAGCTGCTATCCCAGTATTTGCTGATGAACCATCATATCCCCAATTCATATAAACTGATACTCCGCATTGGTAAATGAGTTCGGCAATCGCTGAACGACTAATTGAAGTGGCAGAAGCAGTCATTTTATCCCACTGGTATTGGGTAGAATCGAAATGTACATGCATATTACCGTTACAATACCAGCTCCGGGTATCAATACTATCGCTTGCGGCAAAGGCAAACCGGTCTCTACGGCTTGCTGCGCTATCCTTTCAGCCGCTTTGCTCGCGTGGAACTGGAGAACATGTTCTTTGAATATGATATGCACTGGGATTACCTGGTAAGCCAGGATATCTATAATGAAGAATGGCTGAACGAT
>JAQVPT010000036.1 GCA_028701945.1 Bacteroidales bacterium | reverse complement strand
TGAGGATTATTATGCAAGTGATTTAATTTCTGACTTATTGTCGAATGGAAAATCATCGATGTTTAATAAAAATCTTATAAAAGGAGATAAATTATTTTCACAATTAGATGCATATATTCAAGGAGCTGTCTTTCCAGGATTATTTATGATAAATGGAAAATTATATCCTGAAACTAATTTTGAACTTGCCGAAACTAAAATTAAGGCTCAATTAAATAGGATTATTAAAGGTGAATTCTCAGAGAGAGAATTGCAAAAAGTAAAAAACAGA
Organism: Bacteroidales bacterium; assembly: GCA_028701945.1. Taxonomy (GTDB): domain Bacteria; phylum Bacteroidota; class Bacteroidia; order Bacteroidales; family ML635J-15; genus Bact-19. The sequence goes on along the minus strand of JAQVPT010000036.1, from coordinate 16,684 downwards.
GCTATTAGTGCAATGTTGTTTGCAAGGGTTCATCATCTAAATATTGCCATGGAGTTGGCCTATCTCGAAGCATTAGGAGATGCAGAAATGATTAACGAAATTCAAGATAAGTACCAACAAGTCACTCATGAGAAAGTAGTCGAAGTCGCAACTAAGATTTTTAGAGATAAAAATCTTTCATGTAGTTATTACAAATCAAAAAACAAAAATAATGATTGATAGAACTATCATACCTCAAATATCAAAAATAAAACATGTAGATTATCAAAAACCTGTTGAGTATATTGCTGATAACGGGAATAAAGTTTTTGGGTTTTATTCTAAAAATGCACCTATTATTAAATTAGATATTATTTTTAATGCTGGCGTTTTATTTCAGAGTACTGCTTTGCAGTCAGTTTTTGCAAATAGCCTTATAAAAGAAGCTCCAAAAGGTAAAAATTCTGACGAAATATCAGAGTTTTTTGATTATCACGGAAGCTATATTGAGAGTTTTATAAGCCCCGAAACTGCCGGACTTCGTTTGTTTGTACCCTCAAAATATTATAAGGATGTAATTGACACATTTCTCGATTTTATAAATAATCCTGATTTGCCGAAGGATGAATTTGAAATTCTTCAAAAAAAATATTTCCAAGCAATAAAAAACAATCTCAAGAAAACCCAGTATGTTGCACAGAAAGGACTTGATCACGAAATTTTTGGACCAAAACATCCATTGGGATATATCTTAAAGCCTGATGACGCAAATAACATAGAATATTCAAAGATTAAAGAGTTTGTCCGGGATTACTATCAATCAAATAATTGCGATATTATAATTTCTGGAGATTATTCTTTGGAGATGATTGAAGTATTGCGGGATAATTTTAAAAATCAGAAAAACGAAGGTAATAGAACTTCTTTTTCAAAAAACATAAATTTGTCCAAACTATCAGGAGAAATGCAAAAACTCCGTGTTTATGAATTTAAAGATGCTGTTCAATCTGGATTGTGTGCTGGACTGGATTTAGGTAAGCCAAACACTGAAGAAAGCTTAATCTTGAATGTTCTAAATATGGTTTTTGGAGGATATTTTGGTTCGAAATTAATGAAAAATATAAGAGAAGATAAAGGATATACTTATGGGATTGGTTCAGGTATTCGCGAAACGGAAAATCGAGTTTTATTAAAGATTGTTTCTGAGGTAGGCGTTGATGTTACTCAAAAGGCAATAGATGAGATTTATTACGAAATGGACATGCTAACGAAAAAAACAATATCCGAAGATGAACTTGAAGCGGTAAAAAGTTACATGATTGGCGAAATATTATCTTCAGTGGACGGAGTTATTCCTTGTTCAATGGTATTTGAGAAACTTTATTCCCAACATAGAGATTTAAGCTATATCACCGAACAAATAAATACTATCAACAATGTTACTCCCGAAGTACTTATGCATACAGCTCAAAAATTCTTTAATTCCGATAAATTAAGCGTTGTTGTAGCAGGGAAAGTGTAAGATTTTTTTGATAACACAGGTTTTAAATATTTTAAATTTGAAACCAGATAAATTCAGGAATAAAAAGATAAATTTTGAAATATATAATGTTTTTGTATATTTGCTCAGCGATTAACAATAAGTTTACTTACTCTTGGAGTTGTTTTGGGAGATGTAAATATTATTCGGATAAATTATAATTTAAGCAATATGGTATTAAGACTCGCACTAATATTTTTTTTCTTTGCAATTGGGGTTTTTCTTGACATAATGTACATAAAAGGGAATATTGCAAAAATTAAAGATGATAATTTCTACACCCTCGCTTTTGGATATAAAAGAGCATTTATTTCTAGTATTATTTGTATTATTTGTTTTAGCATCGGATTAGTCTTGACTCCAATCATTGATTTTTTTTGATAATACATTCATACTTATATTAATAATGCTCGTAGCTTTGGTCTTAATGTTTTTCTTAATAGGACTAATTAGATATATAATTAGATTTGCAATTATTAAATTCAGTAAATAATAATTCTGTATGTTTGTTGTGTAAATTTATGTGCGGAATATTTGTTGAAAGCTAAAGTTTGTAGGGTTTTTTGTGAAATGTATGATAATTAGAAAAGCTAAAATAGAAGATTCGAATGTCATTTCAACATATATGATGTTAGCTATGAGTGACATATTTTGTCAAATTATTGGAGAAAATTCCTTAGAAAAAGCAAATCAAGTATTAGAATTACTTGTACGTAAAAAAGCAAATCAATATTCTTATGAGAACTGTTGGGTAGTAGAGAGTAAAGAAGGTATTATTGCCGCAGTTAGTATTTATGACGGGGCAAAATTACAAGAACTTAGAGCACCTGTTGTCGCAATGATTAAATCAATGTTTAATAGAGATTTTTTGCCCGAAGATGAAACACAGGCAGACGAGTTTTATATTGATTGCGTAGGTGTAAAGCCCGACCAGCAAGGGAAAGGTATTGGCTCTAAAATATTGCAATTTTTGATTGATGACTATGTGAATAAAAGGAATAAAACATTAGGCTTACTTGTGGACAAAAATAATCCGTTTGCTAAAAGACTTTACTTGAAATTAGGATTTGAAGTAATTGGCGAAAAGACATTGTCAGGAAAAAGAATGGAGCATCTACAAATTTTAAAAAAAACTTAAAAACTTAAAATATGTTTGACGAATCAGGGAAATACAAAAACAATGACCACTTCTTTTTGACTGCAAAAGTAAAACTTGAAGATGTTTGTAATGCACCAAAGGGCGCAAGTGGAGTTTATATTGTGCATGAATTAAAGAATGGGCGAATAGAACTGGTTTATATTGATTATTCACCGATAGTTCAGGCCAGTGGAAAGATAATGCATTCTAATGGGGGACTTTACGACAGAATTGTTAATGGACATCAATTTGGAAATATACCACGAAAGAAATCTTGGAAACAAAAATTGATTGATGAAGAAATTGACGCATTAGACATTTATTGGTATGATACAATGAATGAAAATACGCAAGATATTCCTGCTTTTGTGGGAGCAAAAATAATGCAAAAGTTTTTTGAGTTTAATGGGCGTTTACCTCGATGGAATAGCGAATTTTAAAATCTCTACAACTCTAGCAGCAATCTAAAATAATCGCATAAGCAATATAATTTGGAAGTTTTGGAACTTATTATTTAAGTTTGTGGTAATTTGAACAGTAAAGGGGTTTAAATATGCCGCAGAATCTCTTTTGGCATGATTTTTTGGTGCATAGCAATCCAAAAATCATGACAAAAGAAAGGTATGCGTTTGCCCTGTAACACTTACCTGACAATCTATGATTATTAAATTAGTTTTTTTATTTTTGTCAAGAAATAAAATGAGTCAAGGAAATGGAAAAAATTATTACGCTTGATAAGTCCAATATTGACCAAGAGCATATTTGTTGTGCAATTTCTGACAAAAAATGCAAAGACAGTTATGAATTAAAGAAAGAATGGCTGAAAAACGAGTTTGATAATGGATATGTTTTTCGAAGGATTGATGCCAGAGCAAAAGTATTTATTGAGTACGGACCAGCCGAGAAAGGGTGGACTCCAGTTGATGCTCCAAATTATTTGTTGGTGAATTGCTTTTGGGTTTCCGGACAATATAAAAGACAAGGATATGGCAAAGAATTACTTCGACTTGCCATTGAAGATGCTAAATTAAAAGGCAAAGACGGATTGGTAACAGTTGTGGGAACCAGTAAGTTCCATTTTATGAGCGATACTAAATGGCTTTTGAAACAAGGGTTTGAAACCTGCGAGGAGTTGTCTTCAGGATTTAGTTTACTTGTAAAAAAGATAAACATAAAAGCAAGTAATCCAAAGTTTAAAAATACTGTGATAAGTGGAGAATGTGAATATAAAAATGGATTAGCGGTTTATTATTCAAATCGTTGTCCTTTTGCTGAGTATCATGTAACAAACTCATTAGTTGAAACAGCCGAAAAAAGAAAATTGCCTTTGAAGATTATTAAACTAGATACAATGGTAAAGGCTCAGTCGGCTCCAACTCCTGCTACAATTTTTAGTTTGTTTTATAACGGAAAGTTTGTAACCACAGATTTAAGTGCCTGCATGGATAACAGATTTGATAAAGTGGTGAAAAAATAGAAAAGTCTTTTTTATTATAACTTGTATTTTTGTAATGAATAATTCTTAAAACCCTGTAAGGTTTTAATATTTGCAACTCTGGACGAGAATTTATTCGAAGTTTAGGGATTACAAATCATTGATGTCTGGTTAAAATATTTTTAAAATCATGTAAGGCTTAAAATAGGAGAGTCGGTTTTAAATACAATCAACCTTTTTATTTTCCCATTCATGTTTTGTAAATAGATTAAAAATATTACTTTTGAAATATGAAGTCATCTTTAATAATATTATTTTTGATATTGTGGTTTAACGTGTTTTCGCAGAGCCAAGACAATTTTCCGTATTGGTTAGCAGGAACATGGGTAATAGAGTCTGAAGCTGGTAATTCTTATGAGCACTGGGAACTCGAGAACTCTGATTTATTATCTGGCAAAACCTATAGATTATTTGCAGAGGATACACTTGTGTTTGATACTATGAAAATTATACGCAAAGAAAATGTTATCTTATTCGAAATGGCCGCTAATATCCGTAATCAAAGAGTGTTAGCTGGTTTTGTGTTAAGTATGCCTACGCCAGAATTTTGGAAATTTAAAAATTCTTTAACAGACTCGCCTCACAATATAAATTATTGGCGTATCGAACAAAATAAAGTTTATGTTTGGATAGAAACTTTAAATACTGAACATGCTTGCATGGATTTTATAATGATACGAAAAGATGAGTAATCCTTTTATAAGACTTGCATTTCCCGAATATAAATTTCGTTTAAAAAAAACTAACGAAAAAGCGTTTATATTTGATGATATTCGCAAAAAATGGATTGTTTGCACGCCCGAAGAGTGGGTGAGACAAAATCTGATAAAGTTTTTAGTTACAGAATTAAAATTTCCAATAAATTATATTGCTGTCGAAAAAGGGCTTCAAATTGCTGGACGCGAATTCCGTTTTGATGCTTTAATTTATGATAGGGATTTTAAACCATTAGTGGTTGTTGAGTGTAAAGCTCCCGAAATTAATCTCGACCAAAGTGTATTTGATCAGGTTTTGCATTATAATTATGAAATAAATGCACCGTTCTTTTTAATTACAAATGGTTTTGGTTTTATTATGGGTAAAGTTGTAGCAGAAAAAGGTGTTGAATTTCTCGAAAAACCACCGACATTTGAAGAATTGGTTTTGATGTAGTTGGATTATGTATTTTAAAATATCGCTTGCCTTCGCTGCCCCTAACCCCTAAAGGGGAAAGCCTTCGCTACTTCTAATTGTCTCTCAAAACTAAAAGGATAGCCTACGCTCAGTAAAAAATGCTAAACTCGTTACCGACAAAAAAATAAATCCTATGTCTTCAATTAAATTGAAGGCAAATGGTTTTATTATGAGTAAAATCTTAACAGAAAAAGGTGTTGAATTTCTCGAAAAGCCTCCAATGTTTGATGAATTGGTTTCGATGGCAAATTAAATGTGTTAGTATATTATTAAAAATTTGCAGCTGAATTTTGACTTTACATTGCCGACAAAATCAACATCTCGATTGAGAATATATCAAACAATGTAAACGTCAGAATGAAAACAAAAAAACTTGTAATTCGCAGCTTTTTTACGTTTTCATAACCACGAAAAAACGGATGATGGAAAGTAAAAAAACATTTCTACAAAATCTCCACTTTACATTGCCGACAAAATCAACATCTCGATTGAGAATATATCAAACAATGTAAACGTCAGTAAAAAATGCTAAACTCAATTCTGACAAAGACTACCTAATGTTTTTTTAGTACGTGATTTAGGGTTTATTGATTGTTACAAATTACTATTTAATAATTGATAAAATAATACATCTTTATACTCTGAATTTTGAATTTTCCATTGTTTTAGTACGCCAGAAACTGTAAACCCAGCCTTTTCAAATAATTTAACACTTACTAAGTTTTCAGCATCAATATTACACCATATCTGATTTATTTCCAGAATATTAAAGCAATAATCAATTATTGTATTTATACATTCAGAAGCTAATCCTTGCTTTCTATCGTCTTCATTAATCATTATCCCAATTCCTACTCGTTTATGAAAAGGTTCAAATTCAAATAAATCAACCAATCCAACGGCTTTTTTTGTTTTGATGTCTTCGATAATAAGACGCAACTCTTTGTTGGTATATATGTCATAAACTGTATGCTCAATATGCTGTTTAAGTTGCCATTTTGAAAAAGGAGCTTTTGTGTCGCTAACAAACCAAAATTTGGGATTGTTTTCGATAGAATAAAGAAACTCAAGGTCTTCGGGTTCTGGTTTTCTTAGTCTTATTGTTTTAGATTCTAATTCTGTCCAAGTTTTCGCCATGATTTTAAAATAATGTTAATGTCTTGTATTATTTTGTAGTCTTTTGCATACATCATGTTTAACCTTTCGACGAGTTCGGTTGAGATATTATCTTTTTTAATTGCGTTTACTGGAGTAAATATCCCGTTTTTGATTTTTGGCAAAAGGCTTGTATCAGCATTTTTATCCGAACAATACGTAACGAATGATTTGCCGCCAAAAAGAATGGAAAATAGATTTTTTATCGTTTTTCCACGCTTTGGAACGAATATTATCATTATGGGCAGAAAAAGAATGAAGATGAGAGCCATAACAAAATCTAGCACTCTTTTATTTCGCATGTTCTCTGGTTTAACAATGCTGTTGATGTCAATATTATAAAGTTCTCCAGTTGTATTTATTGAGTTGCTACCTATAACAGATATTCCATCTGGACTTGCAATTTTATAATCTACTTTAACATTATTGAGCTTTAGCATTGTGCTAATTATCTGTTGGGACTGTAAACTTTTTGCACAGAAAATTATTTCGTCAATTTTTTTTATTCTGACAATTTCGTCGAGTTGGTCTATTGTCCCAGTAAAATAGTTGTCAGAACCTGTGTTTATTGGATTAACAAAAGCTGTTATCTTAATTTTAGGATTATTATTGTTTAATAAATCTACTAGGTTGGAAGTTTCTTCTTTATTGCCAACAATAGCAACGAGTTTTTTACCTGGCATATTCATTTTAAAAATAGATCGTCCAGTGAAATGGAGTAAAAATCTTGTTAATGGAATAATTACTGTTGTCCAGCCTGTACCAAATAGGATTAAAGCTCTCGAAAATCTAAATTCAACAGGTAAAAGAGAATATAGTACAAGTATGATAACTGCTCCTGCGGCAATTCCTTTAAAAACATTTTTTGTTTTAACAGGTTTGTCATATCCTCCAAGAAACAGCAATGATAATATCCAGATTAAAACATAAGCTAAAACTGCATAAATAAATAAATTCTCAGGATAAGCGTCTTCGCTTCCAAAAATATAATTTGACCAAATAGGAGCAATAACTAAAAAACCAGCAATAATAAGGAGTGCATCAATTATTGGAGTGATGATACTGCGTGCAAAACGATATATTATTGCCATTGCAGCACGAATATAGATTGCAATATTTATTAGTGCACTAAAAGTTCCAGCGTGTCTTTTCGAAAAGTGTTTTTTTGCAAATATTATCATTGCATTATAAAACACAAGCACATAATTAATACTTCCTTTTTTTGTGCTTTCTCCTTTATAGTGAATAATTGTTGTTTCAGGGAAGTAGTAATTTTTGTAACCCGCAAGATTTATTCTGTACGACATGTCGATATCTTCGCCATACATAAAAAAGGTCTCGTCAAGCAATCCCGTTATATCAAGACATTCTTTGCGAAGCAGCATAAAAGCTCCTGAAAGTACATCAACAATATGAGTTTGTTCTTTATCGAGGTATGTTAGATGATATTTTCCAAACTTTTTTGATTTTGGGAATAATTTTGAAACTCCAAAAATTTTATAAAAAGCGACTTCAGGCGTTGGTAAACCACGCTTAGATTCTGGCAAAAAACGACCTTTCCCATCAATCATCTTAACACCTAATCCTCCCGCATCTGGATGTGCATCCATGAAATCACTTATTTTTTGTAGAGTTTTTTCTTCAATTACAGTATCGGGATTTAGCAGCAGTACATATTCTCCTTTTGATAATTTTATTGCTTGATTGTTTGCGTACGAAAAACCGAAATTTGTTTTATTTTCGATTAAATTCACCTCAGGAAACTTCTCTTTAACCATTGAGCATGAACCATCGACAGAGTTGTTATCAACAACATATATCTCAGTTTCGCAATGTCTTGCAGACGCCAATACTGAGTTTAAACATTGTTCAAGAAAATGTTTAACATTGTAATTTACTATAACAACCGAAATCTTCATAAAAACTATTAACGGACAAAAATAAGAAAAAGTATTAAATTCGAGTAATTGTTTAGGTCTTGTTTTCGATATTTAAGTTTATGATGTTTGATTATCGCTTTTCAAAATACATAGTAATTTTTACAACCGAAAGAATAATTAATATCTCTAAAATATTATTTGTCGATACAAAACAAAATAATTAGTTTTGTGCAGCATGAATTTAAAATTAAAGAAAATTCCTTTATCAGTTAAAATCCTTGTCGGGATGTTGTTGGGTGTGTCTTTTGGACTTATCGCAATTAATACTGGTTTGGTAGAGTTTACAAGCAACTGGATATCACCATTTGGGACAGTTTTCATTAAATTACTTAAACTGATAGCTATTCCTTTGATTCTTGTTAGTTTAATTAAAGGAATATCAGATTTAAAGGATAAAGCGAGTTTGTCAAAAATGGGATTTAGCACCATCGCACTTTATATGCTGACAACCGTGATTGCAATTTCGATCGGTTTAAGTTTAGCTTATTTAATCAAACCAGGTGATTATTTTCCAAAAGATAAGCAGGAGGCATTGTTTGAAAAATATTCTGAATCTATTTCAGAAGGACAAAACATGGTCGCATCTTCGGAGAGTGATAGTCCTATTCAATTTTTTGTTGATATTGTTCCTGAAAATATTTTCTTTTCTGCCTCTAATAATACGATGATGCTTCAGGTAATTTTCTTCTCAATTCTTTTTGGGTTGGCAATTATTACGCTTCCTCGCGATAAAACTAAAGCTGTACGAAAATTTGTAAATTCGCTTAATGATATTGTGCTTAGAATAATTGAGATAATTATGAAGTTTGCTCCGATAGGAGTTTTCGCATTATTGGCATCAGTGATTACAGATGTTGCTGGAGAAAATCCTGCCGATTCTGCTGCTCTTTTTGGTGCATTGGGGATGTATGCTTTGGTTGTTATTGTGGGGTTGTTGGGAGTAGGAGCAATTATTTACCCAATATTTGCGGCTTTATTTAGCAAAATGAGTTATTTTAAATTTTTAAAAGGTATTTTTCCTGCACAACTTCTTGCATTTAGCACAAGTTCAAGTGCTGCAACATTGCCAGTTACTAAAAAATGTGTTGATGAGAATCTCGGAGTTGATGATGAGGTTAGTAGTTTTGTTTTGCCTATTGGTGCGACTATAAATATGGATGGTACGAGTTTATATCAGGCAGTTGCAGCAGTTTTTATTGCTCAAGTATTTGGTATTGATCTTAGTTTTAACGATATGCTCACAATTGTATTAACAGCAACTCTCGCTTCTATTGGTTCGGCAGCAGTTCCAGGTGCAGGAATGATTATGCTATTAATTGTACTCGCATCAGTTAATATTCCAGCCGAAGGTTTAGCTCTTATTTTTGCTATCGACAGACCTTTAGATATGCTGAGAACAACAGTTAACGTAACAGGCGATTCGTTGATTTCTGTGATTATAAATAAATTTGTGTCGAAACAAAAAAAGATTTAATTTTGGTTTCTTAAAAATCGGGGTGTGGCGCAGTTGGTAGCGTGCTACGTTCGGGACGTAGAGGCCAGAAGTTCGAGTCTTCTCACCCCGACAAAAAAAACATCCGCCAATTGACGAATGTTTTTTGTTTTAAAATGTATGTTTGCCACAAAGCAAATCTTTATCAAAGTTTTTTTACAGTCATTAATTACTTCTCAGATATTCCGCTGCACTTAAAGCCGCAACAGTTCCATCAGCAACTGCCGTAGTTATCTGACGATAGCGTTTTGCAATACTGTCGCCAGCGGCAAAAACACCAGGCATTTCTGTTTTCATTTCATTATCAACAATAATTTCTTTATTGTCATTTAATTTAAGAATATTGTCAAGACCTGTTGTATTAGGTGCGTATCCAATAAAAACAAATATTCCGTCAATAGATTTTTGGTAAACTTCGCCTGTTGGAATATGTTCTATCATAGCGGTTTTTATCGAATCGTCTCCTGTTAGTTCTGTAATTTTCGATTCCATGATGAAATCTATTTTGGGGTTCGCTTTCGCCTCTTCTATTACTGTGGGAAAAGCCTGGAAATGATCAAATTGATGCACAATAGTAACTTTTGATGCATATCTCGTAAGAGCACCAGCCTCTTCGAGTGCAGAATTTCCACCGCCAATAACAATAATTTCTTTATCTGTAAAAAAGTCGCCATCGCATGTTGCACAATACGAAACGCCACTTCCTTTGTAACGATCTTCGCCTGGTACATTAAGATATCGTGGACGACCACCAGTTGCAAAAATCACTGATTTCCCTTTTACTATTCTTCCGTCTTCGAGTTCAAATGTTTTTATTTCTCCGACAATATCATATTTGATAATTTTAACATTGCTCATCAATTTGCAACCAAAATCTTTGGCTTGCTTTTTCATTGTATTAGCAAGTATATAACCATTTGTAAGCTCTACACCAGGATAGTTGGCAACTTCGTTTGTCATTACAGCTTGCCCACCATAAGACCCCTCATTCAGAATGACAGTTGAAAGTTTTCCTCTGGAGCTGTAAATCCCAGCTGATAGTCCTGCTGGTCCGCCACCAATAATTACTACATCATAAATTTTTTCCATTCCCTTTGCTTTTTGTTAAAAATAGTCCCGAAATGCTAAGCAACACGGGACTAACTATGAAAAACGTGAATTAAAATTTTTCGTCTAAAATTTTTGTTATTTGTTGTCTGTTTTGAATACTTGATGTTGCTGACACTGCTTTACCATTTTTGTAATACATTGTAAAAGGGAGTCCCATAAAACCTTTACAGCTTGGGTCGTTTCTTATTATTCCTGCCTCTGGGTTGTCAAATGCCATTACTGCAAATTTTATGTCTTCGCGTTCTTCTTGAAGTTCTTCCATTATGTCATATACTGGAATACACATTGGTCCCATACGTCCACCACATACCATTAAATTAGGATGTTCGGCTTGCATTTTTTTTAACTCTTCGGCTGTTTCAATTTCGTGTAAATTTGTGTGAAGCATTTTCATATTTTATTGTTTTTAAAGTTTGTAAAATGATTATGCAAATAAAACACTTAAAAGGCAAAATTGATTTAAAATAGTAGCTGAAAGAATATAGGAGTGAACATGAAATAGAATAGCTTTTTTATTGTCAGATGATAGTAAAAGTGTTTTTATCATATTTTATCAGTAGTTATTGTTTTTATTATTCTGAATTTAGGCTTACTCGAAAATATTGTTGTATTTTTGCATAAATCATTAAATCAATGGAAAATAAGAATAGATTAGAGGATAGTTCTCAGTGTTTTCAGACTTTATATCCTGAAGAGCTTAGGTTTATAATTGAAAAAAAGAAGCAATTAAATTATTTAAAAGGGGAGCAAATATTTAAGCAGGGAGCATTTTCTCCTTTTGTAATATATATTATAGACGGACTTGTGAAAATATCACTGCAAACTGGAATTGAAAAGCAAATTAACATTCGTTTGGCTCATTCGGGAGAGTTTTTGGCTTTTTCGTCAATATTTGGTGATGATACTTACGCTTATACAGCAACAGCCTTGCGAAATTCAAGTATTTGTATGATTGATAAAGAAGCGTTAAAAAATCTATTGCTCGAAAATGCTGAGTTCTCAATGCGAATAAGCTCTAAAAATTGTAAAAATGAAGCTCGTTTTTACGAGATAATTAAGAATGTTTCGTACAAACAAATGCCAGGTAAGTTGGCTTCTGCGATAATTTATTTGTCATCGCCCGAATTTGAAGGCGAAAATATTTTTACGCTTCTTATGCGGCAGGATCTTGCAGAATTTGCATCAGTTTCCACTGAAAGTACAATAAAATTGTTAAAAGAGTTTGAACAAGAAAATATAATTGAACTTAAAGCGAAAGATATAATAATTGTAAATCACCAAAGATTGTTGGATATTAGCCGAACATCCTGATAAATATGTTTTGGTGTAATATTTGTTTTTGAAATCTTAATGAAAGTACAATTACTGTTTACAATTAGTTTACTATAAAAAGGTTTAATGGAAATAATTTATTAATTTTGTCAGTTGATAAGTAAAATAGAGATGAAAAGAATATTTATTATAGTTGTTTTGGTTTTGATACCTGTTATATACTCGTTTTCGCAGGTTGAAATTATAAAATCTGATGAGAAGGTTGTAATTGATGGAAACAAGTATTTGTTACACGTTGTAGAAGCCGGTCAAACTTTATACTCTATTTGTAAGGCCTACGGTGTCGAAGAGGCAGTGCTTAATGAGGCAAATATTGGTTTAAATTCACAAATTTTAATTGATCAAATTATTAGAATTCCTGTGATATTTGAAGTCTCTGACGATGGTAACAAGATAAAATATACCGTTAAATCTGGGGATACATTATATTCTTTGTGTCGAAAACATGGAGTTACTGAAGATGAGTTTTACGCTCTTAATGATAATGTTAAACCTAATAGAGGCATAAAAGTAGGACAAGAAATTGTATTTCCTTTGAGAGTTTTAGATATACAAACGTCTGATGTTGAAAAAGACACTATAAATTATTATTATCATTTAGTTGAAAAAGGTGAAACTCTGTACGGGCTTTGTAGAAAATTTGAAATTAAGCAAGACGAAATTTTCGAAGCAAATCCTAATTTAGATGAAAATACTCTCAAAGTCGGCTCATTGATAAAAATACCTCGTAAAAGCAATGTCATAATTAACGACCACCAAAATTTGATGGATAGTTTGGCAAAAGTTGGATTGCTTTTAGATACTACGACTTTTGTTGATAGAAGTATTTGTGACTCAATAATGTGGTATAAACAAGGTAAATCATTTACCATTAGCGTTTTGTTGCCATTTGATATTGCCTCAAATATGAGTAATTTATATAGTCAGGAGGCAAGAAGTAAGGGGCAAAAGTTTTATCCAGTAACTGAAAAAATAGTTTCTTTTTATTCGGGACTTTTAATTGGACTTGAGCAATACAAATCTGCTGATGTTAAAATTAATCTTAGAGTGTACGATGTTGGAAATGATAATTCCATCTTGGCAGAAATGCTTAAAACCAATGTGCTAGATGGCTCAGACCTTATTGTTGGTCCTGCTTACAGAAGTCAGGTAGAGTATTTTAATGTTAACTTTAAAGATAAGTCTGTGAGTATTATTTTACCATTTGTAAATGATAGCGATATTGTGGAGAAATTTCCGAATAATATCACTTTGCGAACTGGTAACGATTTTGTGTGTGATAAAGTGGCTGATTATGTTTCCAAAAATCCTCAAAATAATTATCTAATTATTCAAGGCCATACACCTGATCAAATAAAGGCTGCCATGGATTATAAAACTGCAATAGCACTCTTAACAGACAATATTGATATGCAAGTAAATACAATACGTTTTAACGGTAACTCATTAGTCTCACTAAAATCTATGATATCTTCTGAAAAAGAGAATGTCTTTATCCTTCCTTTTGCTCTCGAAACAGCTACAATTAAAATATTTACTGAATTATTTCCTATTAAAGATCACGAATTAACTCTAATAGGACCAGAAATGTTACTTGATTATGAAAGTATAGATCCTAATTATTTTCATAAAATAAAATTCAGTTATTTTAGTGATTTAAATATAAATTACTCTGATACTCTGACAAGAATATTTGTAAATAAATACCAAGAAACATTCTTATGTGCTCCCGATGAATATTCGTTTTTGGCTATGGACGCCTCAAAACTTATAGTTTCTAAATTGTTACGTCATGGTAAAGGATTTGCAAGATGTTTTAGTTGCGAAAATGCTGTTGCAGGCTTGTCTGGAGAATTTAAATATGCATCAAAACCAAAATATGCAAATGGCTCTTTCTCAAATACTGCTGTTTATATTTATGAGCTTCAGGAAGATTTTACTTTTGCGAAGGTTTATCCTCAGATGGAAATAGTACCCCTTACTAATGATAAATAGCTTGTATTTGAGCTTTTTATTTGAAACAGTAAGAACATTTAATTTTATAATGTCTTTTTATTGATAATTATTGCTTTGGCTTGATAAACCTTGCGTTTATATTGGTTTTTTGTGTTGGAATGTGCTGTTTTGATACGGAATAGTTGTATAAAATATCTTTTGTCTTAATTTTTTATCAGACAACATTGATTTCAGACATTGATTATTCTATTATTTTTAATATTTTTACACAATTATAATATTTAGTAAAAATGAAAGAAAAATTATATAAGCTTTTCAAGTTTCTGATAAGTAAAACGTTTTTATTCAACTTCTTAGGTGTTATTGCATTTTTTGCTATTGTGTTTGTTGCATTGAACATATATTTAAAATCTTATACACAACATGGTAAGTCTGTTACGGTTCCAACCTTTGTAGGGATGCAAACTGAGGATGCCATTGATCTTATTAAAGATGGTGGCTTTGATTATGTTATAGTTGATACGATATTTGATAATAACGTTGATAAAGGAGCAATTGCCGAGCAAATTCCCAAACCCGAATCTTTGGTAAAGGATGGCAGAAGAATATATCTAATCGTTAACTCTAAAAATGATGAGTTGATTTCAATGCCTCAATTTGTCGGTTATTCTATTCGTCAGGTTAATTCGCTCGCCGAATCTTATGGGTTGCTAGTTGGAAATCTTAGATATGTGCCTGATATTGCTGCAAATGTTGTTATCAGACAACTATATAAAGGCGACGAAATTGCTGCGGGTACGAAAATTAAAAAAGGTTCTAAAATTGATATGATACTGGGACTGGGGCTTAGTGATAAAACAACTTTAGTACCTACACTTATTGGATTAACATATAAAGAAGCAAGCAATAATTTGTTGGATTTATTTTTGAATACAGGAGCTGTAAATTATGATGAGACTGTTAGAAATAAAAAAGATTCTGTAAATGCGAAAGTTTATAATCAATCACCGAGATATAGCACAATAAATGAAGTTAATTTAGGTTATAATGTTGATATTTGGTTGACAAGAGACGAAAGCTTGATTGAGGCAAAAATTCTAGAGGTAGAAGAAGCGTCAGAAGAAGAAAAGATGAAAAAAGAAACGAAATAAGTATGAAAAGAATAATAATAACAATTTTATTGATAATATCATATTTTGCACTTAATGCACAAGAAGTATTGATTGATTGCGGTAATCAGCGATTGAAAAATTACAGCAAAAATTATTATTCTCATATTTCTATGCGTCAAGCACAAGTTGTTGATACAGTAGAATTACCATTTTTTGATGATTTCTCAAACTCTTACGTTTATCCAGATGCAACTAAATGGATTGATAAATTTGCCTACATAAACAAAGATTATGCGATTAGTCCAATTTCAATGGGTGTGGCAAGTTTAGACGCTATAGATGATTTAGGTGCAGTTTATACACATTTACCTTCGCTTAGCAGTGGAATTGCTGATTATTTAACATCAGCTCCAATAAACCTTGGTGTGAGTGTTGCAGACTCTGTTTATCTTAGCTTTTATTATCAAGCAGGTGGTTATGGAAATTTACCTGAGTTTAGAGATTCACTTGTACTGCAGTTTAAAACTCCTGAACAGAATTGGAAAAGCGTTTGGAATGTCCCAGGTGGAGCGGTTATGGATACTTTTAAATTGGTTTTGATACCAATTTTAAACCCAGTATATCTCGTTAAAGGATTTCAATTTAGATTGTTAAATTACGCCAGTATAAGTTCTAATTATGAACCAAGCTGGATAAGTAATACAGACGTCTGGAATATTGATTTTGTTAAACTTGATAAAGATAGAACATGGGATGATACTCTTGCAAATGATGTTGCTTTTATCAAAGATTTTGGTTCAAAATTAATCGGTTGGGAATCTGTGCCATGGAAACATTTTAAAGATTATACTGGTAATTTGGTAAATGATTCTGTCACATTTACATATAAAAGTTCTTATGGTGTCGATGTGATGAATGTCGGTCGTAATATTGAAATAATAGACTTATATGGAGATGCTCCAACTTACTCAATACTAACGGATAATGAAAATATTTTTCCGCTCGAAACTATAGAATATAATAGAGTAATACCTTATGACTTTACGTCCAATAGCGTTGATTCTGCTAGTTTTTTGCTTAAAGGA
This sequence comes from Bacteroidales bacterium, assembly GCA_028701945.1. Taxonomy (GTDB): domain Bacteria; phylum Bacteroidota; class Bacteroidia; order Bacteroidales; family ML635J-15; genus Bact-19. The sequence goes on along the minus strand of JAQVPT010000036.1, from coordinate 177 downwards.
TTTCTTAACACTGATGCTGCAGACGATGTTTATATGTATCGCTGGAATGATACATCATATTATTATCAGCAATTTTATAATTACTATGCTTATGATGATGGCACTGCCGAAAAAGGTTATGGTATTGCAGGACAGGGAACAGCCCATTCAAGTTTGGCTTGTAAGTTTACGCCTCTA
>JAQVPT010000289.1:2101-4279 GCA_028701945.1 Bacteroidales bacterium | reverse complement strand
TTGCAACTTCAAATAATTAGTAATAAGTTTTAAATATATGAAAGTAATAAAAATCATAATATTTATTTTAGCTGTAAGCTTTAGTGCTTTGGCTCAAGAAGATGAAAATAATTTTAAGAAAATATCTAAAGAGCAGAAGGTGTTTGAATTTTCAACCATTTATAAAGAACTGTATTATAATTTTGCTAATTTCAACGATTGCCCTGATGTGGACATTGATAGTGTTTACAAGGCATATATTACTAAAATATTAAATTCAGAAGATGATATAGACTATAGCCGAACAATAATTTCATTTTTATATGAATTTAAAAATCCGCATACAGGCGTTTATGAATTACCAGATTATATCATGAAAATATTTACTGAGGCTTCGATAGAGGATTCAACTGAAAATTTAACAGAAGAAGATGTTCTCGAAGAAAGAAAAATACCAACAAATGCTTTTTTGACTAACTCTAAAGAAGATTTTGCATATATAAAACTTGCAAAATGTGATGATGAAAACTTTTTTGAATATTTTGTAAATTGTTTTGATAGTATTAGCCAGTTTCAAAATGTAATTGTAGATCTTTCTTACAATGCTGGAGGAGACGGTGGAGCAACAATGTATCCGCTACAACTATTGTTGGATCAAGATACAATCTTATATTATAGAGAAGAAACTAAAACCAACAATTCGGTAATGAAAGCTCGGGCTACTATTAAAATACATTATTACGAATCCGAAGATGTGTCACAAGATTTTAAAGACAATTATTATTCTTATTATTATAATGAGCATTTTGAAATAGATCCTTTTCTTGGTAAAAAATTTCCAAATCGAGTAGAAGATAGTTTGCGATACAAAGGGAATGTGCATCTTATAGTAAGCGAACAAACACCTTCAGCAGCCGAAGGTTTTACCTTATTGTTATCGCAAGGGCAAAAGGTAAAAACTTATGGTAAGAAAACTATGGGTGCATTCGGACAACCTTTAGTATTATTTTTAAATTCGGGGATTAAAATTTTAATAAATACCACAAGATCCTTTGATTTTAATGGGAATTATATAACTCAGGGTTATACGCCAGTTTATGACTATGATTTTAGTGAAATATTGAAAATTTCAGATATAGATGTAAGATTATCTAAATTAATACAAGTAATAAAATCCTTTGAGTAAAGTTACTACTCATTATTTTTTTAACTTTATCATGTTTTGTTTTAGATTAATGCTATCTTTGTTCCCTTAGTGAACTATTCGTAATGTGAATTATTAAAAAGCGGAAATAAAAGATGCATTTTTGGGAAAAATAAGAGGAGAGAAACATATATTTTATTCAGACAAAACTAATAACGAAAATAAAACTAAAGTTTTAGAAAATATCACAAATGTTAAAATAGTAGAAATTTAAAAAGACTAATTATGAAAGACAATTCATTTATGGGATGCTTAAAATCCCTTGACGCAAGAATAAGAAAGCTTTTAAGAGTAATTGGAATTGTATTTTCAATTGTACTATCACCTGTTTTATGTGGCTGTCCATTTTCTTATTATTTTAATTTTAATATAGATACATTTATAATGATTCTTGTTGCTGGATTGTCATTTGTAGGATTTTGGATATTTGTAAGAATTGTATTATCGATTATTGACAGATTAGAAAAATAAAAGTTTAGCACCAAATTTGCCGTATATTTACACCCACTTTTCGGCTGATTAGCTAGTATTTATTTTCAATTTCTCTTTTCAACTTTAAATAATAACATTTAAAAATCAGAAATATGTATATCTTACTCTTAAGTTTTTCGCTTTTAATGGGTTTTGTTCCCACCGAAAACCCTAAATTGATTATTAAAATTGAAAATATTGAAGTCCTTGAAGGCGATATTAGAATTGGTGTTTTTAACACAAGCGAAAGTTTTTTAAAACAGGGTTTTACTTTTAAAAAGTATAAAATAGCAGTTAAAAATACCACAGAAACAATAATTATTGATGATTTACCAAAAGGCGAATACGCATTTTTGTTGTATCATGATAAAAATGCTGATGGTGAAATGAACCGTAATTTACTTGGAATTCCTAAAGAACCTTTTGCGTTTTCAAATAATGTGGAACCCAAATTGTCGAAACCTACTTTTGAAGAGTGCAAGTTTTCTTTCGAAGGAAACCTTGTATTGCTAGTTAGATTAGGC
>JAQVPT010000289.1:0-2001 GCA_028701945.1 Bacteroidales bacterium | reverse complement strand
TTTACTTGGAATTCCTAAAGAACCTTTTGCGTTTTCAAATAATGTGGAACCCAAATTGTCGAAACCTACTTTTGAAGAGTGCAAGTTTTCTTTCGAAGGAAACCTTGTATTGCTAGTTAGATTAGGCTTTTTTAATTACAAAATGAATTGTTTTAAGCGAATATATTTAGCATACAAATAAGAGGTTTGACAAAAATAAAACTGAATAAAAATGCTCGAAATGCTAACAGCATCTATCCACCAAATCGCTTTGTGTTTTTATCCAGCCCAAATATTTTTTTACAAAATTCATTTACAAATTATTTCGTTATTTAATTTGCAGTTTGTATATTTACAACAAATATATAAATGAGCATTATCTGTAAATATGTGTTGTAATTTCATGTTTACGAGGGGGTTTAGGAATGTTGGATGAGGTTGTACATATATTACCGTTATTGGACATTAAAAAAACATAAGCATTGAAGAATATAATTAAAATAGGTGAATGTTTTAGCCCTTTAAATTATCGGACAAGATTATCGTAAAAGAAATAAAATTATTATTCCTATATTTGGGATTAAGGAATAAATATAATCCGTCATATCACATTTAAAAAACACACAATATGAAAAAAGAGACAGAAATGAAAATCAGTCATTTAAAACGAAGAGAAATTCAAGCTCCTCTTGTTTCTGCAATAGCAAATGGGTTTATTAAAGAAATTGGAAAAGAAAGGACACTTGAAATTTTGGCTAAGATAATTGCTGAAGATGCTATAGATTCAGGTCAGGCTTTGGCAATTCAATTTAAAGGTAATGGAATGACCGAGCTATCAAAGCTTGTTAGAGAAGTTTGGTGTGATGAAGGAGCAATGATAATGGAAGTTCTAAAAGAAACAGAGAATGAATTTCACTTTAATGTGACCAAATGCCGCTATGCAGAAGCATACGAAAAGTTGAATATTCTAGAGCTTGGCAAGTGCCTTTCATGTGATAGAGATTTTCCATTTAATGAGGGGTTTAATCCTGAAATTAAATTGGAAAGAACACAAACAATAATGGAAGGTGCTAATCATTGTGATTTTAGGTATTCTAAAAAATAAATAATGTGAATTATCTAAAAATAGAAATAACTAACTCAATCTATTAGGATCAAGTAGGTAATATCAATTTTCAGTTAGAAGTTTAAACCTATTTTAATAAATAACACTTACAGTACCAGTGTATGGTTTAGATCCATTATGCAAATCTACAATGTATAAATATGTTCCAGTAGGTACAAATTTGCCATTATATTTTCCATCCCACTCATTACCAGGACGACCTCTGTATAATTTCTGCCCCCATCTGTTAAAGACGTGTACATAGGCTCCTGGGAAAATCTCAAGATTTTCAATTATCCATGTATCATTAGTATCATCTCCATTAGGAGTGAAAGCATTAGGAATACGCAAGCAGTCAACATCTTCATCTTCGAGTAAAGTAGCTCCGAGATTTAATACGCAATTATTGGCATCCATAATTATTACTTCATAAGTACCCTGAGTCAAGCCACTTATTGTTGGAATATCCATATAGTTTTCATTCCATCCATATAAGTATGGTTCAGTTCCACCTGATACTATTAGTCCAATATAGCCGTCATTATTGCCAATACAACTTGGATTCGAGGAAAAATAAGAGCCAGTCATTGCAGATGGCTCGGAAATTATGATAAGTTCAGAATCTGTACAATCATTATTATCTTCAACTAATAAATTATAAGTGCCTGCAATTAAATTATTAAAAGAATTTCCTGCCAAATAATTAATCCCGTTATTAATTGAAAAATTATATGGGATAGTTCCTCCTGTTGCTGTTAACAAAACGGCACCATCTTGATATCCACTACAAGTTATATTACTTATTGTGTAATCTAACAGTATTTCTTCTGGCTGATTAACGGTTACTGATTCGTCTATTTCACAACCGTTAAAATCAATAATATGTACCTGATATGTTCCAGCAGCTAAATCAGTAA
>JAQVPT010000288.1 GCA_028701945.1 Bacteroidales bacterium | reverse complement strand
AACAACTTTATGTGAACAAGAGAACAAGTAATCGGTGATGTCAGTAATAGGCAATCGGTGTGGTTTACAGCAAAGTTTTATGATTATTAAAAGATTGAGATTTTCGAAGTAAGAACAAGAGAACATTCGAACAACGAACAACGAACATTCGAACAACGAACAAGCGAACAAAAGAACAGATGAAAGAATTAGTTAATGTGGGAATGTAATGCTACTGAATCACTGGATTACAGAATCACAGAATCACAACTTTACAAGAACAATTGAACAGCACCACAGCATCACAGAATCCTTTATTCGCGATAAATATTTAAATTAAGATTACGCATTTATGCATAAATTAAACAGGATTGATTACTTTTGTCCAAGAAAGAAGATAAAGTATGGAATTCAATAATATACTTAACGATTTAAAGAACAAAATCTATAAACCTATTTATCTGTTTTATGGTGATGAGGGATACTTTATTGATGAGCTGACAAATTTTATTTCGGCGAATGTTTTAAATGAATCCGAAAAAGCCTTTAATCAAACGATACTCTATGGTAAAGATGTAAATGTTTATTCCGTAATTGAGCAAGCACGACGTTTTCCGATGATGGCAAATTTGCAGGTAATAATTATTAAGGAGGCACAGCAAATTGATAAGTTTAAGAATTTTGAAACATATCTTCAAAACCCTGTAAAATCGACTTTGCTCGTTTTTAGTTTTAAAAACACTCCCAAATTCGATAAACGCACAAAAGTCTATACACAGCTAACAAAAAATGGTGTTGTTTACGAATCTAAAAGAAAATATGAACGCGAAGTATATTCGTGGATAACATCTAAATTGGCAAATGAAAATCTTACAATACACCCCGAGGCTTTAAGATTGCTTTACGAAAGTATTGGTGCCGATCTTTCTAGGTTGTCGAGCGAGATTAAAAAACTTAAAATTACTGTTCCCGACGATAGGGCACAGATAAATAAAGATGATGTCGCACAAAATATTGGAGTAAACAGAGATTTTAATGTTTTTGAGCTTCAGAAAGCACTTAGTACCAAGGATAAGTTAAAAGTTTACAAAATTGTTGATTATTTTGCAAAAGATAAAAAAAACAATCCACTTATAGCAACTGTTGCACGACTGTTTGATTACTTTAAAAAGGTGCTTATTTATCACAGTCTTGCTGACAAAAGCCAGTATAATGCTGCTGCGGCATTGGGAGTAAATAAGTTTTTTGTCGATGAATATAAAGTGGCTTCAAATAATTATAGTCTTGGTAAATTAGTTAATATAATTTCATATTTACGCGAAACAGATGCAAAACTAAAAGGAGTTGGAGCGGTTAATCCTGATGATGGAGACCTAGCTAAAGAACTGTTTTATAAGATATTACATTAAATGAATAAAATAATTTTAATTATAGTTATTATTACTGGAGTTGTAACATATTTGTCTTGGCAAAAGAAAGATTTGTTTGCAAAATTACTATTTTCTCCTTATTCGATTTTCAAAAACAATGAATATCACCGTATTCTTACTCATGGATTTGTTCATGCAAATTGGCCTCATGTAATAATAAATATGCTGGTTTTTTGGTCGTTTGGCTCAGTCTTGTTAGTATATTTCGACATATTTTGGGATAGTTTTGGTGATATGCTTTTTATTATTTTTTATCTGTTAGCAATTGTGTTTTCATCATTTTTTTCTTTGTTTAAACATAAAGATAACCCTTCGTATTCGGCGGTGGGAGCATCGGGAGCAGTGTCGGCAGTGGTTTTTGCTACTATCTTTTTTGACCCATGGAATAAAGTCTATTTTTTCGGTATTTTACCTATCCCAGGAATAGTTTTTGGAGCAATTTATCTTATTTATTCATATCGCATGACGAAAAAAGGTGGAGATAACATTGGACACGATGCACACTTTTGGGGTGCTGTATTTGGCTTTGTCTTTCCTGTAATATTAAAACCAGAACTTATGCAGCATTTTATTAATCGAATAACTACAATTCCATTATGAAAAAGGCAGTTTTTATTGATAGAGATGGCGTTATAAACTATGAACCAGGACATTATACTTGCTCGGTTGATGATTTTATTATTAATGACGGAGTAGGAGAAGCGATAAACTTGCTCAAAAAACATGATTATTTAATCATTATAATTTCAAATCAAGGCGGGATTGCTAAAAACCTTTATACTGAGAATGATGTACTCGAAATGCACATTAAATTCTGTGAATATCTTGCCGATTATGATACAAAAGTTGATGACTTCTTTTTTTGCCCTCACCATGATGAAATTGGTAAATGTTTATGCAGAAAACCTCAGTCTTTGATGATAGAAAAAGCAATGGCAATTTATGATATTGATTCTACGGCTTCGTTTATGATAGGTGACCGGCACCGCGATGTTGAGGCTGCAAAAAGATGTGGAGTTAAAGGGATTATGATAAAATCGAATCAAAATGTTTATGAAACTTGTCTAAATATTGTAAATAACAAAGTGTAATGGCAAGACACTTAATGTTAAATAGTGAAATTCTTTCTGCCGATAAACCTTGTTTGTTTGCTAATAATCGAGGACTAAAATATGGAGATGCTTTTAGCATAGTATTACGTGGAAATTCATCAAAAGTATTCTTGTTTGACCAAAATTATGAGCTTTTCATAAAATCAATGAGAAAACTTAAAATGAAAATTCCTGTTTTATTTAAGAAGTCAATATTTGAAACAGACATTGAATTATTATTACAAAAAAATCGTATTTATAAAGGTTTTACGGCTGATGTAACTATATTTAGAAATCCATCAGCAACTAAAATATCTGACAATAATACCGTTTCGATTTTAATTACGGTCGAAAAAACTGAAAACGAATGGTTTCAAGATAGTAATAAAGGACTTAAAATTGATGTTGCAGATTGGTTTTATATCCCTGAATTTATCTCTAAAAACAGCTTTACTCCTATTTATAGCGAAGAGTTGCTTTTAAGTAATAATGCTCAATTCCCTGAAGCAGACCAATGGTTACTTACTGATGAAAAAAACATTATTTTGCGAACTTTTGATGCTGTATTGTTTTGTGTAAAAGGGCAGTCTGTCTTCATACCAAAAAACATTACTCCAAATTATTATCAGATTTTTGCAAACTTTGTTTTAGAAATCCTAAAAGAGTATAATTATCAAATCTATAAAGCAAATATTACAAACTCTGACTTGCACGAATTTGATGAGCTTTTTCTTGTTGACCCAATTAATGGATTGCGATGGGTGTTCGGGTATAAGCAAAAGAGATATTTTCACAAAATTTCAGAAAAATTAGTGAAAGTAATTAATGAAAGATTGTGATTACCAATTACTGAATACCGACTATATAGTTTTCGGACCAAATGTCTTAATCAATTTCCCAGTATCAGGCTCAATATCGTCCCATTTATAAAAATCGAGTTTAATGTGTGCTACTCCTGACGTAGGTAATTCTTCGATATTCTCACCTGCAATCAGATTAACAAAACCAGTTGTTCCAGGATTATGGCTTACAACAAATATATGATTTATCTTCGGATTCTGCTTAATCAGGACTTCAATATATTCGGAAACGCTGCATAAATAAAGCTCATCGACATATTTTATTTTATCAACCGGATAAGCTATTTTCTCAGCAATAAGCTCAGCAGTTTTTGCAGACCTTAAAGCAGGACTCGAAATAATTAAATCTGGTTTAGGCAGGTTTTGAGCTAAATATTCACCCATACGTGGTGCATCTTTTTCACCCTTTGCACTTAAAGGACGATCAAAATCATACAAATCGTTATCCCAATCTGATTTTGCATGACGAATCATTGTTAAGAGTTTCATTTTTGGTTTTAAATTCTTAAATTATTATGATGTCTTATTATTCAATTTTATTTACAATGCAATTTTATAAAATTTATTGATATAAAGCTCAAAAAAACACTTTTATTTAACTAATAACTGATCCGCTATTACAAAAAGCATCAGGACTAACAAATTTGAGACTTCCATCACTATCCTCAGCCATTAAAACCATTCCACTAGATTCAATTCCTCTTAATTGTCGTGGAGCAAGGTTTACAAGCACACAAACTTGTTTTCCAATAATATCTTCAGGCTTATAGTATTTTGCAATACCCGAAACTATTATACGTGTATCAATGCCAGTATCGACTTTAATTTTCAATAGTTTATCGGTATTTGGCACTTTTTCTGCTTCTAAAATAGTCGCAATTCTAATGTCTTGCTTAATAAAATCATCATAAGTGATTGTTTCTTTTTGCGGAGCAATCTGAGCATTT
>JAQVPT010000287.1 GCA_028701945.1 Bacteroidales bacterium | reverse complement strand
AGAATACACTCTATTGGTGCAGATATTCTGATACTTGCTGCTGGTTCAAAAAATCAGGGAGGAAAAGGATACCACGACCAAAAGAAAGTTGAGATTAGGTATAATCCTACTAAGAATAAAGTATATCAGGTAATAAAACTTCCTAATAAGGAAGCTTTTAAACTTTATAATCGGCTTATAAAAGAAAAAAAATCAGTACTAATGATCGTTCATAACTCATGAAAACAGATAAGTTTATTTCATATATTATAATATTTTCTTATTTAATTCTCATACTTTTTGGGATTACAAGTTTATTTAACCCTGATTGGTTGTTAAAAATTTCTGAACCAGGACGAAAAACAGAAGCAAACACTCCTTTCGAGCATGCTAATAAATTTATGTATGAGGGTAATTTTAAACTCGCAATTGAAAATTATAACGAGGCTCTTAAAATTGATAAAGAAAATAGGAACATATACGGAAATTTAGCAATAGCATATATTAAACTCGGAAATTTTGAAATGGCTGAGGACTGCTTTAAAGAGGTCGAAAGATTAAATGAAGGGCTTGACAGTACAGCCTTATTTATTTATTTTATTTCACGTGCAGATTTGGAAATAGCCAAAGCAAATAAATTTAACCTTCTTGGATCAAAGGATATTTCATATTTTAGGAATGCTCAAAACTATTGTCTAAAGGCAATCGATTTAATGCCATTTGACATAAGTACGCGGTACAAATATTGTTCTTTATCAATGTTATTAAATGAAGACAGTATAGCAATAGTATCGTACAAAGAAACTCTGGCGATGGATCAGAAAAGCGAAACTTTTTATTACGCCTCACTATATGATGAATACCTTACATACGTTGCTAATAGCGATGAGGAAAATGCTGCATCATTATCTGCAATAATAGATTCAGAAAAACAAGTTAATTGGAACAGATATGATACAATTAGTTTTAAACTAAATGAAAAAAGCCAAAGAGAGACAGCAACTGCATATTTAAATTTAGGAGAATTGTTTTATAGAAATATGTATTTTGAAAAAGCAGATGTTGCATTCAGTAATTGTATTAAAATCAACCCTCAATTAAATAACAATGTTGCTACGATTAAAGAAAAATATTAATTTTGACAAATTTTTATTTCACATACCGATTACCGACTACCATATTTACTCGTTGCAACCGCAATCAATAAATTTTTCGATTAGTTTATTGCTAATACCCATTGATGAAAATCCGCCATCGTTATAAATATTTTGCATTGTAATCATTTTAGTGTAATCAGAAAACAGAGTTATACATACATCGGCACAAGAGTCGGATGTAGCATTTCCAAGTGGAGACATATCGTCAGCATAATGAAAAAATGCATTAAATCCTGACACTCCTGCACCAGCAGTTGTTCTTGTTGGAGATTGCGATATTGAATTTACTCTGATTTTTTTATTAACACCGTAATGATATCCGAATTGACGTACTATAGACTCCAGCATCGCTTTAGCATGAGCCATATCGCTGTAGCTAGAGAATGTTCTTTGTGCTGCAATATAAGATAAGGTAACAACTGATCCCCAATCATTAATTGCATCAAGACGTTGAGCAACCGACAGTACTTTATGAAGCGATATTGCTGAAACATCGAGTGTTTTTTCTAAATAGTCGTAATTTAATTCGTGGTAAGGGATGTTTTTACGAACGTTTGGAGACATTCCAACCGAATGAAGAATAAAATCTATTTTACCTCCTAATATTTTCATTGTTTCTTCAAAAAGGTCTTCAAGTTCTGAAACTTCTGTAATGTCAGCTGCAATGACTTGAGAGTTCGTTTTCTCTGCCAATTGATATATTTCTTTCATTCTTAGTGCAATAGGAGAGTTCGACAATACAAACTCGGCACCTTCTGAATGTGCTTTTTCAGCAATTTTCCATGCTATTGAGTGTTCATCTAAAGCTCCAAATATCAAGCCTTTTTTTCCTTTTAATAAATTGTTTGTCATTCTATTTAGTTTTTATTTATTAACCTAACTGCAAAATGTTTATAATGTTCAGCGACAAAAGTACTAAGCAAAATCAATATTGCAAATTTATAGTGTGCTTTGTTGTGTTGTTTCATTTAGTTGTTAATGAATTTTACTAAAAGTCATACGACTCTATAATTATATTAATGGTAAAGCTGTGGTGTAAAATGATGAAGAAAGAGCTTAAAATCCAGTTTGTCTTACAAATAAAAAAGTGTAAATCGTGTAACAATCCTGTGCAATTCTGTAATGTTTTTTGGTTTAACGCTTCTTATCTTTGTACTATTATTAAAAACTAATAAAACGTGGAGTTTAGAAACCACTTAAAAAAACGGTGTTTGATTTTAATATTGGACAAAATAGTAATCTAAAAATTAAATGAAATGAAAAAAATATTTGTAATTTTAATTGTGATTTTAAGCACTAGTTTGTATGCTGAGGCACAGGTAAATCCTCATGCAATTGGACTACGTCTTGGAGGAGACGGTTATACTAATGGTGCTGAAATTTCTTATCAACAGGGAATTAGTACAAGAAATCGCCTTGAACTTGATTTTGGCTTTCGTGGGTATAAGTATTATAACAATATGTTTCTATCGGCCACATATCAGTGGAATTGGAACATTGTTAGTGGTTTAAACTGGTATGTTGGTCCTGGTGCTGCAGTAGGTTTTTATAACTGGGATGGTGATGATGATCGCTCTAATGGAGTAAATTTTGGAATAGGTGGTCAGATAGGTATAGAGTTCGATTTTAATGTTCTTGATGCTCCAATTTTATTAAGCATAGACTCTCGCCCGATGTGGGATTTTGTTGGATATGACAATGGCTTTGGCTGGGGTGCTGCACTTGGCATAAGATATACATGGTAAAATTTATTGGAATAGTGTGAATTATATAATGTTTAGTGATAATTGTGTAACGTGCTTGCTTAATGACAAATTAACTTTGTAAAGTGAAATGTTTCACACCTTAAAAATGAAATAATATGAAAAATAAAATAAAATCATTTAGCTATCTCAGCGTGGCAGTTTTTGCATCATTCATTATTTTAATTGTTGGATGTTCAGCACCTAACGAAAAAACTAATGACGCTACCGAAAATCTTATTGATGCTAAAAAAGATTTAGATAAAGCCCAAGAAAATTACGATGAGATGTATGAAGAATACAGAGATGTAGTAGATCGCAAAATCTCTGAAAACAAAAAAACTATAGCTGATTTGAGAAAGGAAATCAATAACAAAGAAGCTAAGGCAGAATTAGAAAAGAGGCTATTGGAATTAGAACATGAGAATCAATCCTTAAAAGAAAAGATTAGAGATTATAAAAACGATGATGTTGATAAATGGGAATTATTCAAAAATGAATTTAATAATGATATGAAAAATCTCCAGCAATCATTAAAAGACTTAGTAAATAGTAATAGCAATAGTAGTAATAATAATAATAGTGAATAGAAATAATTTAATTATAAATTTTAATACAAATAATATGAAAACAAGAATTACGATTACCTCATTATTCCTTATTTTGGCGATATTCGTCAATGCACAGGAAACAGACAGACGTGAAGAATTGACTTTTGGATTAAAGGGAGGTTTGTCCCTCTCTAATGTTTACGATGCTGAAGGAGAAGAATTTGATGCAGACTCCAAACTCGGTTTCACTGGTGGAGCTTTTATAGCAATTCCAATAGGTATATTTTTAGGTGTGCAGCCAGAAGTTATAGTTACTCAAAAAGGATTTAAAGGCAGTGGGTCTTTATTAGGGAATTCATACAGTTTTAAAAGGACAACAACTTTTTTAGATATTCCTTTACTAGTATCCTTGAAACCAAGTGAATTTGTTACTTTTCTCGTCGGTCCTCAATTCTCTTACCTTTTAAATCAACGAGACGAGTTTGATAGTGATATTATAGATTTAGACCAAGAAGAGGAGTTTGAAAATGATAACATACGTAAAAATATATTAGGAATTGTAGGTGGCATCGATATTAATGTGGATCATCTTATAATAAGTGCGCGAGTAGGCTTTGATGTTACCAACAATAAAGGTGATGGAACTTCGGAAACCCCGAGGTACAAAAATCTTTGTACAACATTATCAATAGGTTATAGATTTTAAAAATCAGACTAATTATAATTCGATGAACTATGGGAAACTTACTTTATATAATAGCAGCAATACCTCCAATAATGGCACCTAATGCTGGTAAAGAGAGACCTAAAACCGACATAACCCCTTCGCCCCCGGCATACACCTGAGCAGAAACCACAAGAATCGTGGGCATAATCATATCGCCCATC
>JAQVPT010000286.1 GCA_028701945.1 Bacteroidales bacterium | reverse complement strand
AAGTACTTTTTCCTTTTTAAATTCGGTACTGAATGTGCGGTGCATTTTTTCTAAATTTTTCATAAATTTACTTCTTTTTTTAAAGTTATCATGTCAACTTTTAGTAAACTTATTTCATGAGACCACACATTGTAAGAAAAACCTTAGTACATGACAAAAAATCACATTTTTTACAAAGCAGCTTATTTAAAAAATCTAAAAAGCCTGGATAGGCTTAATGTTTGTAACCCCAGACAAGAATTTATTCGTAGTCTGGGGTTACAAATAAACGATATGCTATTTTTGGCGTATATCTTTGCGATGACCAATTTTCTGGTCAGCAAAGATTATGACAAAAATTTTGTCATGTACTAAGAAGAAAAACAGAACAGTAGAACAATGGAACAAACGAACATTCGAACATTCGAAGTAAGAACAAAAAAAGATGAGAGAATTAGTTGATGTACAGATGTGACAAAACTGAATCACAGGAACACAGGAACACAACTTTATGCGAAACAATTGAACAAGAGAAGAAGTAATCGGTGATGTAGTAATCAGTAATCGACTAATTCAGTGTTAATTAGGATTAATGAAAGCAAAACATTTTACTCCCTTCGGTCGTGAGCTCATAGTCGTGCTACTCGGTTTGAAGTAAGAACAATTGAAAAAAAGAACATTCGAAGTAAGAACAAATGTGATTATTCGTGCAAATCTACTGGATCACATACTCACTGTAATACAGAATCACTTGACTACTGGATAACAAAATCATAGAATCACCAAAATCGCAATATTCCTAAGTATGTTGTTAAATAGGTGTTAAATTCATAATATTCTCAGATATTTTCATTAATATTGTCAAAAACATAAAAATTAGAAAAATGAATACACCGGTAGATGTAAACGTAGTAAACTCAGAAATAGAGAGTTCGGGATTAAAAAATCTAGGTAAAGCAACAATTAGAGAGATTGTAGGATTAGTAAATCGCATACAAGCAAAATCGGGAGTGAATTTTATGCGTATGGAAATGGGGGTACCTGGTTTAAAACCACCTCAAATTGGTATTGATGCAGAAATTGAAGCTCTTCATAAAGGTGTTGCATCTGATTATCCTATGGTTGATGGAGTAACTGCATTAAAAGAAGAATCCGCAAAATTCATCAAGAATTTCATTGGAGCTGACGTTTCTCCTGCTTCCTGTATACCGACAGTTGGAGCAATGCAAGGAGGTTATGCTGCATTTTTAATATGTGCAAACCTTGACCCAGTAAAAGACACTGCATTATTTATTGACCCTGGCTTTCCTGTGCAAAAACAGCAATATAAAGTTATGGGGCATAAATTCGATAGTTTCGACGTTTATGATTATCGTGGCAAAGCTTTACATGAAAAACTTGAATCATTCCTAAAAAAAGGAAATATAAATTCTATAATTTATTCGAACCCAAATAATCCAAGTTGGATTTGCTTTACAGAAGAAGAGCTTAAAATTATTGGAGATTTGGCAAACAAATATGATGTTATCGTTATTGAAGACTTAGCCTACATTGCAATGGACTTTAGAAAAGACCTTTTCCATCCTGGCAAGCCTCCATATCAAGCATCAGTAACTAAATACACTGATAATTACATTTTATTAATTTCAGGTTCTAAAGCTTTTAGTTATGCAGGACAAAGAATTGCAGTTGCAGCAATATCAGACAAAATATTTAATCGCAGCTATCCTCCATTAAAAGAACGTTTTGGAAGCGATTTGTTTGGATATACATTTGTTTTACGCATCATTTACGCATTAAGTTCAGGAGCTGGGCACTCGGCTCAATATGCAATGGCTGCAATGCTCAAAGCTGCAAACGAAGGTAGCTTCAACTTTATCGAAGAAGTTAAGGAATACGGCAGAAGAGCCAAAACAATGAAAAAAATGTTCTTAGATGCAGGCTTCGAAATAGTTTATGATAAAGATATTGACGAAGATATTGCTGATGGATTTTATTTTACAATATCCTATCCCGGAGTGAGCGGTGGTGAACTTGTTAAAGAACTTTTATATTATGGTATTAGTGCCATTTCATTAGATAACACCGGAAGCACTCGTAGCGAAGGTTTGAGAGCATGTGTTTCGCAAATAACCGATGACAAAATGCCGATACTTTTAGAAAGAGTGAATGCATTTAAAAACAATCACACCAAATAATGACACTAAAAATAAACAATAGTGGTCAGAATATTGAGGATATTTTACAAAAATTAAAAGAACAATATCCAAACTTAAAAATAAAAAAAACAAATAAAACGACTATAATTATTCCTAAAGGAAAAATATCTTCGGTTGTAAGAATAAAGAAAAACCAAATTACTGTAAATGGGGATATTAATATGCGTCATACATTAAATTTTTTACTTTTAATTCTTGGCATTTTAATTGGAATAGTTGGTGTGATTTTCATATTCCCAATACTTTGGATAGTTTATGCAAAAAGAATGAAAAAATTTAAAAACGAAGTTTATAATGTCCTCTCTTAAACCAACAATAGATGATTATTTAAAGGTATTCAAAGATTATTCTAATTCATTTTTATCTGATAATATTGATGATAATTTAAATGTCAATATCAAACTAAAACGAGACCACAGTTTACGTGTATTTGAAAATGCCGAAGCTATCGCTAAATCGCTAAACCTAAATGAGAAAGATTTATTTATAACCCAATTATGCGGATTATTTCATGATATTGGCAGATTCGAGCAATTCACCAAGTATAAAACTTTTAGAGATGAAGACTCACTATATCATGGAGCTTTAGGTGAGGAGATTCTAAAGAAAGAAAAATTCATTGTTACAGAATCGCTTGATATCCAAAACATTGTTTGCGATGCAGTTTATAACCATGGTTTGATTGCAATAGAGAGAAAAAATACAATCTCTCTCCTTTTCTCAAAAATTACTCGCGATGCTGATAAAATTGATATTTTTCGCATAGTTGCAAAATACTATCGAAAAAGCGGACCTCGTAACATCGCACTCGAATATGGGCTAAAAGATATCCCTATTATTTCGGATTCGGTAATAACTAAATTCAAAACAAAAGAACTTATAAATAAGCAAGAACTCCATACTTTAAACGATTTTAAAACAATGCAACTTGCATGGATATTTGATTTAAATTTTCCTTATACAAAAGAAAAAATAATCGAACAAGGGTATTTGAATTCTATATTAGATAGTATTAACGCTGTGGATCAACGTGAGATATTAAGAGATTTAGTATTTGTGTCTGAAAATGAACTGCGGTAAATTCTACCAAAGACGTTTAGACAAAGTTTTTGTTATCTGACATTTAAATTTACAATATTTAGCTTGCAAGCATAATTAGCTCAATAATTTTTGTTATTTTTATAGAAATTAAATAATTGACATTAAAATATATTGATAAAACAAAACTATTCTATTTTTTATGGGGCATCGTTATCTTATAGTTCTATCGCTTATTTTCTGCTGCTCTACAAATGTTAATTGTCAGAACCGCAAGTATATCTATGCCGGAATAGAAGCAGAAATATTTCGACAATCTAATCCAATTTCACTAATAATTAATGACTTTAACACGTACCACAACGAATTTGATCAATCTAATACTAAATTATTAGTAATGCCCTGT
Organism: Bacteroidales bacterium; assembly: GCA_028701945.1. Taxonomy (GTDB): domain Bacteria; phylum Bacteroidota; class Bacteroidia; order Bacteroidales; family ML635J-15; genus Bact-19. The sequence continues at coordinate 711 of JAQVPT010000286.1, read as the reverse complement.
TTCATCCCTGGAGTATTACTCGGAACAAAAATTCATACAAGGCGTAATGAATTTGGTGGCAATATTCAATATATGCAATACAGCACAAGTGGCGAAGGTATTAATTCAGACGGAGATAATTACATACAAACTCTAACCATCTCACATAGTGGCATTTGTGTCAATTACGTAATTAATTTAATCAATACAAATTATTTCCGAACTGGACCCGGATTTTCAGTAAACATTGAACAATACAGATTTAAAAATAAAATCGAAGATGATAGTGAATATTTCAACGAGACACCGACAAACCGTGCAATTTTTACAGGCAAAATAAATTACAAAATTTCAATAGGTGGCCCAAAGTTCAATATGGATATAATCGCATTTTACAAACTGCCTATACAAAATATAAATCTTGAAAAATTAAATCAAAACTTAAATATAGGCTATTTTTCCGAATACAATAATGGAGAATTGGTTTTCAACCCTATATCTTATGGTTTAACTATTTGTGTATGTCTTGGTTCAAAGGGGAACTATGATTTTTAAGACTTATATTAGCAATAATCGGTTCATCAGTTATCGGTGGTAGATTATCACGGCTCCGCTTCTATGTTGCAATCCTATTTTTTTTTCATTTATTTTTATTTATTTTTGCAATATAAATCTGAAGGGGAAACGAGCAATGCTGGAGAGCAACTCGCTAGCAATAGGATTTATGACTTT
>JAQVPT010000035.1 GCA_028701945.1 Bacteroidales bacterium | reverse complement strand
GATCTCTTCAATTATGATTTTAGCAGTTTCGCCTGCATCAAGTGTATAATTACTGTTTCCTGTATCGGTATCAACAATCTCTACAAATGAAAGTTTCATTTTTGGAGCATTTGCAATAATTGGGTAACTTGATTCCCAAATATTATCATCAGTATCAGAAATTGTAAGATTTATCATTATCGCTTCTTGATCTGCAATTCCGTTAGCTATTTCAATTGTAAAAGCATCATTAACAGTTTTATTTTCATCAGTATCAATATCTCCAAAACTTGCATTATTGACGGTGATATTCGCATTTGAATTTTCTGTTGATGCAGTTACCGAAACTTGATTGGCAATCTCAACACCAACGTTGAGTAGCGATTGATTGATTTTAATAGTTTCGTTATAATCTGCTACACTATTATTGTTTGCATCGGAATCATTTATAGTATATCCGTTTGCGACCACATAAGGTCCATCAGGAACAATTATTGTAACATTTTCTTGATATGTAACTTTATTAAATGCTGTTACAGTAACTTTCATATTACCAGGAGCGTCAAAAGTAGTGATGGTAACATTTGCGGAGCCACCTGAAGTATAAGCTGTTCCAATTATTATTGTCTCGTCTCCATCTAATTTTGTTAAAGCCACACAAGCATTATCAATATTACAATTTACCGTAAATTCTGTTTGACCAACACTTAAAGTGCCAAGATGCGAGATAGTCATTTCTTGGGGAGTTCTTGTTCTTACCATTAGTGAAGGGTCTCCAAAAATAGTCCAAGTGTCAGCAGTTTCTTGACCATATCCGCCTTCTTCAATCATTTTAAACATTCCATTAAAAGACAAGCCTCCCATGGTTCTTTTTATGTTAGATGGGGATGTCTCAATAAGGATATCTACCATTTCGTCCTGTCCAGTCATTGGTTCATTCCATGCCTGATTTATTGTAGAACCAAGAAAAGCAACAGCTCCTGTTGGATTACCGCTATTAGTTGCTCTTAGCCATGCTTCGGCAAAGCAAGTGGGGCCATTGAAATCGCCATTAATACACGCAACGCTCCAGATAAAAGGCAATTTGTTTTCGTTTGTTAGAGCATTCACTTGAGTATTTGAAAAACTTGTATTTGCCCATAATGTAACATCTCCGTGTCCAATATAATTGCCAATACCAACTCCGTTGTTAAAAGCTGTAGATATTTGAGCATTTGATCCACCAGACTGATTTACGTGAGTAACAGTGTATCCATAAGTTTCTAGATCAGTTTTAATGTAATTCAAATGAACAACATCAGATTCTCCGCCATCATGTCCATTTGAACCTCCTCCTTCGCTTGACGCTGACCCAAAAGCATTTTCTAACCATGTATCGGTAGTATTAAGTTCTTTTTCGTAAGTAATTGTTCTTGCTACCTGCGTTTCAACGTCTGCTACAGAATTTGCTGAAAAACGACCAATGAAAGCATCGGCATAACTATCGCTTCCTGCCAAATAGACATAAGCATTATCCGAATCGTTACCTCCTTCAACTTTCGTTGGAACATCAGCAGCATCTCCAATTAGTAAAACGTAAGAAACGCCTTCGTTATCGTAATAATTCTGTATGTACGCTTTTATTTGAGCGGCAGTTGTTCCAATATCGCTCATAAGTACCAATTCTGTCTGAATACCTTTTTCGTGTTTCCATGTAATATAATCCGCCATTGCATCAGAATACGCATCAGCACAAATAATTAAAATATTGCCTGGAGCTCCTTCTTCAATCGAAGTGTATTTCGCACTATTTGAGTAATTTATAAAAGCTCGGTTGTAAACATTTATATATTCATCGGTTTTTGTAGTCTTTGGATTGTTGATTTCATTTACAGAATTAGACTGGTCAAATTTGATTTTTACAATAATTTCGGAATAAACTCGCAATTCTTTGCTTACTGCGTTATAAACAAATGGGTAAAACGTGATATTGCTACCTCTGACATCTCTTAAAATAAAAGGCTCACTCATTTGAGCATTTTCAAATGGGAGAAATTCATCCATTTCATAAGCTCTGCCATATTCATAAGGCACAGTTTTGGGGTCAACCGTTCTTAATATTGAGCCTTTTGAAGGTGCGATATTGATATTATTTACTGTTTCGAACTGAGCAGAAATTACTTTATATTTAAAGCCGCCTTGGTCGGGTATTACGATTGAGCTTGTTATAAAAGGTAAATCCGCAGTTCCTTTAAAATATGAATTGGGGCAGTCGGGGCTTTTTACGACAAATTCAGTACCACGAGGTGTTTCAACCTCATAAAGTTGATAAGCATTAAGGCTTAATTTAACAATTAGTCCATCTGATGTCGTTTCAATAACTTCAATTTGTGGGTTAATGCTTTTTCCCTGATAGTTTTTAATCCATGCAGTTTGTGCTTGAACAAGAAAAGCAAAAACCAATAAAAGACTGAGAATAGTAAGTTTTTTCATAACATCATGACATAATGATTAATAATATTTTTTTATGTTGCTAAGACCCTGTTGAAAATAATTGGGTTGCACAACATTTGTAAAAGTAGAGGAATAAAACATAAGTTAATAACGAGAAGTCATTATTTTATACGTGTAGTTGAAAATAGGTGTATTAGTTACATTATAAATCATAGAATAAATATTATCAATGGTGTTTTTGATGTTTCTATTATGTGCAAATGGAATTAGTCTGTAATCCGCAATTTGTATTTAGTGTCCGCAAGAACTACGAACCGTTTTAACTGTTTTTAAATATCTTTAATTCCTCTAAATGTTTTTCTTTTAATAAAAATGTTTTGAAGCCCATTTCAGTAGCAGTATTAATGTTAGGTTCATTATCATCAATAAAGATTGTTTCGCTGGCAATTAAATTACTTTCTTGCAGCACATATTCGAAAATCTCCCGGCCTGGTTTTTTTAAGTTTATTTCATGCGAAAAATAAGCTTTCTCTACTAAAGATTCTAATCCGTCAATATTTTGTGTTTTTTTGATTAAATCGGTATAAAAATCGTAATGAATCTTGTTTGTGTTACTCAAAATGAAAGTGCGGTATTTAGTTTTTAATTTTTTGAGTAGTTCAATCCTTTTAGGTTCATAATCTAAAATTAGAGTATTCCAACAGTCTTTAATAATATTATCAGAAAGTTTGGTGTTTGTAATTTGTCGAAATTTAGCGTAAAATTCTTTAGGTGTGATTTTGCCAACTTCTAACCTGTCAAATATTTCTGACTGAGCCGCTAGAGTATATAAGTTTTTAAAGTTTTTAAGTCCATAATTGGCAAATGCGGTTTCGCTTCTACTAGTATCGATGTCTAATATTACATTTCCTAAATCAAAAATAATGTTTTTTACTTCGTTCATAAATTTTATCTCTTAAAAATTAAATACAGCCTCACAAAAGCTTTATAATCAGTGAATCTAAGTGAAAACTGATCAACCGATCAACCGATAACCCGATAAACTGATAAATCATTTTTCGACAAATTCTCCGTTTTCAAATTGCCCAATATGAAGTATTTGATTTTTTTCACTCACTAGTATTCCTTTTCCATTGGGCTGATTATTTAATATTTCACCAATATATACTCTTTTATCTGATTTTTCAATTATAATTCCTTTTCCAGAGATTGATAATTCTTTACATTCGCCGATATAAAACTGTTTTGTATTTTCGATTATACAAACGCTGTCTATCATGTTTTTAGTTTCATTATCGAAATAAGCATAATATGTTGTACTATCTGGAAATTCGCTAATACCGAAGCCATCTGCAATAGAATCAGTAAAATAACCAGTGTGTTTTATGTTGTTATTTATCATTAAATTTATACCATTATTACAATCTCCTGTGAGACAAGCAGTGTCTTTTTTTGAAAATAAAAGTGGTTTTGGATAAATAGAGTCTTCAACTTCCCATGATTGAAATTTTCCTGATGAACCAGTCCATAAAACGCCAAGTCCTTTTTTCTCTCCATTTTCGAGTAATCCAACATAATAATCAGTAGTGTTTGCATATATTTGTTTACCGAAAGTTGTGTCTGTGCTTAATCCTGCAAAGCAATCTCCTTTTGAATTATATGACACGATAAATCCGCTGCAACACATTCCATCGATAATTTGACCTGCAACTCCAAACTTATTTTTATAACTTGTATAACCGAAATCTGCAAACATGTTTTTGTTAAAATATCCGCTATACGACTCACCGTCTTTAAACATGATAAGCCCCAGTCCGTGTCTCGTACCATTATTAAGATTACCAATATATGTAAAATCTTGTGTGATAACTTTTGCAAGTCCGTTTAAACTGTCCTTAGAGAAAATTCCTTCTTTTATTTCGAATTGGTTAGATTTTTTGTTTCTTATCTCATAAATTCCTTTGCCATCATATTTTGAATTTTTGAAACTTCCTGCATATCTGTATAAATACTCACTTGATTCTTTGGTGTATTCACCTTGTCCTTCAAATTTTCCATTTTTGAACCGACCTTTGTATTTTATTTTAAAAGATTTTTCATTCGTTTCCCACTCGCCGTAACCATCAAATTTCCCATCAGAAAAACTTCCAAAATAATATATCTTTTTGTTATCTTCTTTTATTTGTGCAGTTCCTCTACCATTTTCACAATCTCCCGATAAGCATTTTACCTGTGCATTACCTGACGGGATTATAAAAAAATAAAATATGAATATCAGTAGATATTGCATCGCTTAATGTGTTTATTAAGCAAATATAATAAAAATGTAGTTTTATAACCGTTTTAATTTGAACAATTATTTATTTGCTTGACACTTCCTTATTATCTTTCAATAATTTAGCACAGTTGCACAAATCCTCATACCATTGTTCTCCATATTTTCGGATAAGCGGTTCTTTTAAAAATTGATATATTTTGACATCTTTTTCATCACCAAGTTTTATTGCATCCTTGCAAATACCCCAAACATTGTAATTCACAGCATCAAAACCATTATATTTTTTTACTCTAATAGGGTAAAGGTGGCATGAAATAGGTTTTCGAAAATCGACCAAACCTTTTTCCCATGCTCTTTCGATAGCACAATAAGCAATTCCTTTATTGTCGTATTGTACAAAAACACAAGCACCAGAATTTTTCAATATTGTTGTTGTCAAATCGCCCTCTATATCAATCATCCAAACGCCTTTTTCGTCAATTGCCAATTTTCCTTCTGTTGTAAGGCGATCGTAAATTATTGGTAATAGTTGCTCTATAATTTCGGCTTCTTTTTCTTCTAAAGGAGCTCCAGCATCACCTTCGACACAACATATTCCTTTGCATTTGCACAAATCGCAAATAAAATTCTTCTCCAGAATGTCGAAATGAACTATTTTATTGTCAATGTCAATCATTTTCTCAGTTATAAAAATACAAAAATAGTAAAATGATTTTACTATTCGCAGGCTACTTGCGTGTTTCATGTTTTATATTCGCATTCTTTGTCAAACTGGGTGAAAATTATACATTTGGACAGTAGGTTATAATATGTTTTTTAATTTTTATTGTACTGATAAGAATTATTCTTTTAAATTTGTGAAAATAAATAATTGAATATGAAAAGTTTTGTGAAAAATATATTCTTAATATTAGTTTTGATAACAATGATTTCGTGCGAAAAAAGTCCGGGCGAAGGAGGTAATATTACTATCATAGGTTCGGTCTGGGTTAAAGATTACAATAGCACTTTCACCGAATATAGAGGAGAATATGTTGCAATGGAGGAAGATGTTTTTATTGTGTATGGCGATAATATAGGATATGATGATAAAACAAAAACTGATTATCTCGGCAATTACAAATTTAATTATTTACGTCCCGGAAAATACACAATATTTGTTTATTCAGAAGACTCCTCAATGCAGTCATTAAACAATGAAATCGCAATAATTAAGCAAATTGAAATAAATCAATCAAAAGGAGTATTTACAGTGCCTAAAATAATAATAATCAAATAAATTATGAAAAAAACAGTTTTAATGGTAATAATTATTTTGCCTTTGTTTTGTTATTCTCAAAGTGCAAAAAAAGTACGAAACAACAAAATAAGTTCACAAACAATTACTAAAACAATGACGATTGATACGTTGATAATAACTTATGTTGATACGTATGAAGAATTTAATAAAGATGGTAAAACAATTACTGAAATTAAATATGACATGAGTGGAGTTGTTCGGCGAAAAAGAGCTTATAAATACGATGCTTTTGGAAATGTTATCGAAGAGCTTGAATACGACCAAAAGAAAGCTAAAACCGTAAAAAGGACTTTTAAACATGATGCTTTTGGAAATGAAATTGAGATTACAACCACCGATGAAGATGGAAAAGAATTCGAAAAGCAAACATTTACCTACGATAAAAACGGATTAAAGATAACTGCCATTGAGTATCGCCCAAATGGAGACATTAAATGGGAAAAGAAATACACCTACGAAACACGCTAATTGGAAACTTTAAACCAAATATTAGATACGTTTGATCCGGTGTCTCTCGATGATATGGGTGCTGTTAAGCTAATGAATAGAATGGATTCAAAATTCCCTTTTAGCATAAATAAGTTGCCTGAGATATTAACCGAGTTACAAAAAGACCATTTTGTGCTCGAAATATCAGAGAAACGCATATTACCTTATAAAACCTTGTACTACGATTCAGATGACTTTACATGTTATTACACTCACCAATTCGGACGAGGAAACAGGTTTAAATTGCGAACACGCCAATATGTTGAAACTGACAAATACTTTTTTGAGGTAAAACAAAAAAATAATCATAAAAAGACAATCAAAACTAGGATAAAATTAGAAGACAAAAACTTCCAACTATGCCAAAAACGTATTGATTTTGCAAAATCGATATTAAAAAAAGACATGTCAGAATTTAATGATAAATTATGGGTCGAATTTGAACGTATAAGTTTGGTGAATAAATCGTTTACTGAAAGGCTCACAATTGATTCGGGTTTAAAATTTAGAAACCATGAAAACGAAATAGAATACCCTAAATTGGTTATCTTAGAACTAAAGCAGGATAAAACATCAAAATCTAAAGTGAGGAAAATATTGAGCGACAAGCTTGTATATCGTTCATCATTAAGTAAATACTGTTTCGGTATTGCCTCATTGTATCCCGTAAAAACGAACAATATAAACGAGAAATTTAGACTTATTAATAAACTTTGTAATGAAAATATTTAAAATATTATTATTGGGGTTTTTCCTTTTTGGATTATTATTGCCCATGAACACTGGCAATGCCCAAGACTCAAATGCGTTAAAAGAAGAGTTTAGTAAATTTGAAGAGGCAATTTACGATACATTACCAGTGCAGATTATTGTTGATAACGATGCTAAAGTAAAGGTTGAAAACACTGAGAAAAAAGCTAAAAAGGATAAAAAAGAAGAATCGGTTGATATTAATGGTTTTTTCTTCCTGAATCTGGCAATCGATTTAGTTACTGTTTTTCTAATTATTTTCTTCATCTATTATCCCAATAACAAACGACAAGAATATGTTTTTACGTTTATTCTTTTTAACCTAATTATTTTTCTTCTAACTTATGTGCTTAATGAAGTTAAGATTAGTATGGGTGCTGCGTTTGGACTTTTTGCAGTTTTTTCGATGTTAAGATATCGTACGGCGGGCATATCCATGAAAAACATGACATACTTATTTATTTTTATAGCGATAGGTTTGTTAAGTGCGATACATCTTAAAGTTTATGAAAACATTGCAATCAATGCAATTATCGTAATCTTTACATTTATTTTAGATAGTAAACTAATTTTTAAGGCTTATGGTACCAAAAGAATAGATTACGATAATACCGAACTTATTAAGCCCGAAAATAAAGAAAAACTTATAGAAGACCTTCGCCAAAGAACGGGTTTAGATATTTATGATGTCGATATCTCTCGAGTAAATTTTTTAAAAGACTCTGCCAGAGTCCAAATTTATTATAATGATTAGAACTCTTATTATTGCAGTGCTAATAGCCTTATCTTCGGTTGCCTACTCTCAGGTAAACGATGCTGGACTGTGGACAGATATTAGTATCGAAAAACGCTTTAATCAAGCATTTTCTGTTGAGTTTGCAAATTGTGAGCGATTTGATGAGAATATTACTGAACTTGGTAGTATTGTCAATGAAATTGGGCTTAATTATAGCTTTACTCCAAGAGATGACGTTTCTGTTTTTTATCGTATTAAATTAAATCACGCACTCGATAATACTTACTATCCCATCAGGCGATTTTATTTGGATTATTCACATGAATTTGAGTTGGCAAAATTTGATTTAGATGCCCGACTTAGAGCACAGACACAACAAAAGAATACTTATTTTTTTGACTTTGATTCTAGCTCAAAATTTACATTAAGACCCAAAATAAAACTAAGTTATCAGCACTTAAAATGGGAGCCGTATCTTTCATTTGAAGCTTATCTCCCATTTTTTGAGGATGATTACAAACCTTGCGAAAAATTTAGAGCAGTTATTGGTCTTGAATATTCGCTTAATAAACATAATGCTTTCGATTTGGGTTATATGATACAAAAAGAAGTGTTTAAGAAAAATCCTCTTACTGATTTTGTGCTTTTAGTAGGATACAAGTTTAAGTTTTAAGAAACTATTATTAAAATAATAGCAACTAAAAATATCAGATTATGAAAAAAATCATAAGCCTATTTTTTTGCATTTCGTTACTCGCACCATTACAAAGTTTTTCGAGCCATTTAAAGGATTCAACATTACTTAAACATGAATTTTCTGTTTCTTATAACAGAACAGATTTTGGTTGTACAAGTCTGAATTACTCAAGAAGATTAACTCAAAAGACTTGGCTGAAATTTGGCTTGGAGCTTTCTGTAAACGCTTTGTCGAATAGACCCATTATAAACACATCTTACCCAACTGTTAATTTAAGCAGTACAACCACATTCTTAATAGGAGTCGAAAATCATAAAACAATTAAATCAAATTTTGAATTAATATCCGGTTTAAACTTGAGATTGAACACAGAAATAAGTTACTCAAGAATTGATAATCCAAGTTTACCTGTTAAGAGAGTTGGTGTTGAATTTCGTAATACAATTTTTAGTTTTGTGTGGCAATCTAATGTTATTCTTTGAGTAACTCGAAGAACAGATTAGATCACACACACACACACACATACACTAATAATCATAATCACACTACAATCTCAGCTTCGAGTTACTCGAAGCTGAAGCAATGGAGTTGATGTTGAATTTCGTAATACAATTTTTAGTTTTGTGTGGCAATCTAATGTTATTCTTTCAAGTAACTCGAAGAACAGATTAGATCGCACAAACACATATATACACTAATAATCACACTACAATCTCAACCCGATTGAAAATTGTTCAAAAACATCTTAAAATAATTGAATAATATTCTTTTATCCCATTTTTTTTAACTTAATTTGTAACTGTATTCGGTTCTTATAGATTAAAAGGGAATCCTGTTAAAATCAGGGACTATCCCCGTAGCTGTAAGTTCTATTAAGGTTTTATCACTCTTGCCACTGACTGCCGACTGGCGGTTGGGAAGGCGATAAAACTGGAACAAGTCAGAAGACCTGCCGAATCAAAAATATTGTAGCTTTCGGGTGAAAAGCGAGAGATAAATTACATTCAGTAGTTATTCTTTACTAATCCCGTAGGTTACCATTTATTAACTTAAAATTGTAATGTTATGAATGGTGAGCTTTGTTTCAGAAAAAATGCAAACCTAAGAATCGAAATTGTAGATTTAAAAGTTGAAAAAAAACCGCCGAAATTTTTTGAACGGAATTATGCTGTCGTAAACTCTAATTTTATCGAAGCAAATCGGCTTATTACACAGAAAATTTAATAGTATTGAAAGATCTTACATCTTATTGTAAGTAGATAAACTAATTTAAATAATTAAAAAAATATAAAAATGAAAAACACAGTAAAATTAAGTCTAATAGTAAGTGCTTTATTGTTGAATATGGCATTGTTTTCACAATCTGAGAGTTATCAGGTTAAAAATACAAGAGAATTTGCTCTTACCGAGAATCCTATCGGAAATATTTGGGCTTATGCAGATGATGAGAATCTTATTATTGATTTGAATGAGAATTTCGCAACTGGAGATAATGAAGTAAGTTACCAACTCATAGTAAATACTAACCCAGATATTGCGATAGCAACAATTACTGATATTAATTTAGAAATAGAGTTTGTTACTCACGGTCAATCAACAATTATACTTAGTGCAACTTATGAGGAAACTACAATTTATGACACAATTGTGGTAGGCGTACTTCCAGTAATTGAAGGCGGATTTGAAGTAGTAGATTTTGAAGGTTTAGAACTTGAAGAGGATTCTTTCTGGAACGGTTCTGACGAAACAGGCTACTTTAATTCTGGAATGGCTATTTTTGAAAACTCTTACAATAGCGATTGGGGTTCATGGAGTGGTTGGGCTTATTCAAATGTTAATGATACCGAAACTGCTGGATTTTCAAACCAATACGCTGCTTATACTGGACAAGGATTGGATCCTCTTACATCAGGTGGAGCAAATTATGGTGTTGCTTATCCTTATTCGGAGTCTGTGATTATTTTTGCCGATGATGGTAACTATAATGTTAAAGGCATTTATATTACAAACTCAACTTATGCTTATCTTACAATAAAATATGGGGATGATTTTACAACTAAATTTGGTGGGGAAAGTGGAAATGATGAAGACTGGTTTCTGTTAACAATAACAGGAAAATACCAAGGTGCCGAAACGGGGACTATAGATTACTATCTTGCCGATTATCGTTTTGAGGATAATGATGAAGACTATATAATTGAAACATGGCAATATGTAGAATTAAGTGAATTAGGTCAGGTTGATACACTTTTATTTAGTTTAAGTTCCTCAGATAATGGAGATTGGGGAATGAATACTCCTGGGTATTTCTGTGTTGATAATTTGCTGTTTACTTATGAAGAGGCGGTGGATATTGCAGAAAATATTGCAGAAAATATTTTGGTTTATCCAAATCCTGCAAGCTCATACATCATGGTTGAAACACAATCAGAAACAAGTGTTAATATTTATAGCGTAGAAGGTCGTTTAGTGTTGTCACAAATTGTTAATAATACTGAAATGCTTGATGTAAGCTCTTTTAAATCAGGCATATATACTATGAGTATCGAAACCTCTATTGGACGAACTATAAAGAAACTAATTATCGAATAAAAATAAATTTTGGGGACTTGTCTTTATCTTAAAGGCAAGCCTCTTTTTTCGAATTTATTACAATGTGATTATGAAAAAGATAAAGTTTTTTATATTGTTGTTTTTATTATTTCCAGCTGTTGTTTTTACAATATCTGCACAAGGAATTTATGCTCCCGCAGCAGGAGAACCCGGCTCAACTGCAATACATAAGGATAGCTCAATTATCGTAGCGTGGGCAACTAATTGTGCCGTAGAACGTGGCTATATTAATATTGCAGATACTACCGTAACTTATACTCAGGGTGATATAACATCAAATTTTGCGTTCTTTGGACATGACAGTCTTGCATTGGGTTATCCTGAAACAAATATGACTTGCGTAAGTTTGGGAGATGGCGGATCTGCAATTCTTGAGTTTGCATTTCCGATAAAAAATGGTGATGGATATGATTTTGCAATATTTGAAAATGGATTAAAAGCGAGTTTTCCACCATATCAATGTTTTCTTGAACTAGCTTTTGTCGAAGTAAGCTCAGATGGAGAACGTTTTATAAGATTCCCTTCCGTAAGTGCAACGCAAACTGAAACTCAAATTGGTGGTTTTGACCAATTAGACCCAACATATATCCATAATCTTGCAGGGAAATATATTGCAGATTACGGAACACCTTTTGACTTAGAAGAATTAAAAGATAGTGCAAATTTAGATATTAATAATATTACCCATATAAAGATAATTGATGTCGTTGGAATTATTAATTCGGAATTTTCTTCGTATGATTCGCAAGGAAATATGATTAACGACCCGTGGCCAACTTCATTTTGGACTGGTGGATTTGACTTAAATGCTGTTGGAGTAATAAACTCATTACAAAATAATGTTGTTGATAATCTGTTTTCTGATAATCTTAACTTATGGCCAAATCCTGTAAGTGCAGGTGGTAACTTAAACATTAAATCATGTAATAATACAGGAATATCAGATAAAAAATTTAAAATTATTTCCTCGCAAGGAACTGTCGTAATTACTGGAAATATTGACGATAATCAAACTGTAATATCAATACCTCAAAATATAAAATCAGGATTATACTTTATTTATACAATTAACTCTGACGGCAAAACAAGCACCAACAAGCTTATGATAAAATGATAAAATTAAAATCTGCATATTGTTTATGTTTAATTCTTTTGTCAACAATAGTTTACGGACAAGGTATGACAGATTCTACTTTTATTTTAAATCAAGTTGAGATTAAAGCTAAGCGAAATATTAACGAAAGAGGACTAAACATTACAAAAATAGATTCGCTTGTAATAAAGAAAAGTGCAAACTCTTCACTTTCTGAGCTTCTGTCGAAACATTCTCCGGTTTTTATTAAATCTTACGGACAAGGTTCGCTTGCAACAGCATCGTTTCGTGGGACCGCAGCTTCTCATACACAGGTAGAGTGGAACGGAATAAATATTAATAATCCTATGTTAGGACAGGTCGATTTTTCCTTAATCCCAGTTTACTTTATCGATGAGGTTTTGCTTTTTCATGGTGGTAGTTCTATGCAAAAAAGTAGTGGAGCTCTTGGCGGAAGTGTTATTGTCAATTCTGAGCCAGAGTGGACAAAAGGATTTAATGCTGATTTGATTCAAACTGTTGGTAGTTTTGGTACTTATCAATCTTATTTGAAACTAAAAACATCTAATAATAAAATTTTATTGGATCTTAGATTATTCAGTGAACAGTCTAAAAATGACTTTCAATTTTATAATAATGCTAATGGACTTTTTAATTACGAAAATCAGCAAAATTCAAATTATGTAAAGAACGGAGCTTTGCTTAATACTTATTATCGACTTGGTGAAAACAATTTAATTTCTGTTAATATTTGGGGACAGATGGCAAACAGAAACCTACCTCCGATAATGTCTTATGAAGGTACAGGTAGAGACGAATATCAAAAAGATTCTGAATTGAGAATTAGCGGAAAGTGGAAATTGTATAAAAATAAATTTAAGTCAGAACTAAATTCAGGTTTTTCGAAAACAAATCTCGATTATTTTTTGGCGAACAACACTCCATTAGGAATGTTTATTAGCTATGATTCCAAAAGCAACACCCAAAGTCTTTTCAATAAATATAGCTTTGAATATAAGCCATGGGCTAAAACCATAATTGCTGGGATGGTGAATTTTAATTATCACAAAGTACATATTTTTGAAAATAGAGAGCAAACAGGTTACGATAAAACACGTTCAGAAACAGGAATGAAACTCAGTGTTCACAGAGAATTTTTTGAACGCCTAACAGTTTATGGACTTGTTTATAGCGAATTTGTGGACAATAGTTTTGCTCCACTTATGCCTTCCGTAGGTTTAGAGTTTGATGTTCTGAAAAATCAAAATTTGTACTTAAAATCAAACTTTACTCGAAACTATCATCAGCCAACTCTTAATGACTTATATTGGCTGCCTGGAGGCAATGTTGATTTAAGACCTGAACGAGGCTATACTGGCGATGTCGCTCTGGATTACAGCTTTAGAAAAGACGCATCATTAACTATTAATGCTAGTATAGGTGGCTATATGTCTCGCATAAATGACTGGATAATTTGGCGACCTGGAGAATATCGATTTTGGCAAGCCGAAAATATTAAGGAGGTTTTCGCTCGTGGAATCGAAGCTACATTGTCGGGTAGAGTAGTTGTCTCCGAATTTGATTTTGAGTTTTTCACTAATTACACCTTCACCAAAACTACAAACAAAGAAGAAACACTCCCTGGAGATAATTCGGTAGGAAAACAATTGATATATATACCTCTAAATAAGGCTAATGTAATGTTTAGTACAGGATATAAAGGTTTTAAATTCAGTTATAATCTTGCTCTTATTGGAGAAAGATTTACAACTTCTAGTAACGAAATTACAAGGCATGTTTTACCTGCGTACTCACTTCATGATATTTATCTAGGAAAAGAAATGTTTGTTTTTGGCAAAGCTTTAGAAGTTCAGTTTAGAATAAATAATCTGTTTGATTTAGATTATCAGGCAATACTTTGGAGAGCCATGCCAGGAAGAAATTATAAAATATTTGTGAAAATTTCAATTTAATTTATGAATAAGGGTTTAAATATAAACATCGCATTTTTACTTAGGACTTGCAAAAAGACTAAGCTTTGGCTAAAGTGTTCGATAAGAAAACTCAGAGAACAAGGCTTGCGAATTCTGAAAATCAAGGAGTTTACTTTTGTAAATGACTGTTTTCAGATTGAGCGTAACGCAGTTGTCGGAATTTTCTTGCGGACACCACTTATAGTCTTGCTATTTATAGGATTTTTTATGACTTCCTGCAAGCCAGAAGAAGTTAAACCTTCAGTAATTTATGACGAACAAGGCGGAGTATTTATTTGTAACGAAGGCAATTTTACTTCTGGAAATGCAAGTTTGTCTTTTTACGATTTTAAAACACACGAAGTCAAAAATCAGATATTTTACAATGCAAATAATTTTCCTCTCGGCGATGTGGTTCAGTCAATGACAATTTTTAATGGTTACGGATATATTATGGTTAATAATTCTGGGAAAATTATGGTGATTGATATTGATAATTTCAAACATGTAGCTACAATTACCAATTTAACATCTCCTCGCTATATAGAATTTATTAGCACTAATAAAGCTTATGTCAGCGATTTATACAGTCCGTATATTACAATTATCGACCCTTCGTCCAATACAAGAATTGGTGAAATATATGTTGGTCACGGCACCGAACAAATGATTAAACTTGACGCATATTTATATGTTACAAGCTGGTCATTTAATAATAAAGTATATAAAATAAATTCTAATAATGATGAACTTGTTGACTCAATTCAAGTTACAAAACAACCAAATAGCATTGTTAAAGATAAATATAACAGAATATGGGTATTGTCAGATGGTGGTTATGAAGGAAACCCTACTGGACAGGTAATTGCTGTCCTAACATGTATAAATACAAATACTTTTGAAATTGAAAAGGAATTCCCTTTTTCAAGTATTCAGACTTCGCCAACTGAACTGAAAATCAATAAAGCTGGCGACACTTTATTTTACATTAATGGAAGTTGGGGAGGTAGAGCCGGAAATCAAGCTGGAGTATATAAAATGTCGGTTGACGCAAGTGAGTTACCGTCAGAACCATTAATTCCCGAAGGTAACCAATTGTTTTACGGTCTAGGAGTTAATCCTCAAAATTCAGATATCTATGTTAGTGATGCTATTGACTGTGTTCAAAAAGGAATTGTTTTTAGATATAATGCCGATGGAATAAGATTGGATTCTTTTAAAACTGATATAATACCTGGGGGATTTTGTTTTAAATGTAGGTCAAATTCATGGATTTGACCTACATTTAAAACATTTATTGAAATCCCATTATCAAAATCATAATCCCGCAAAACAATTATGATATGAATATGATTTGGTATTATTTTTTATCAATATATAGATTTTTTATTTCACTTATCGGTAAAGATTAATTATCTTTATGTTTTAATTTTAAAAATATTGAATTATGTTTAAACCAGAAGTATATAAGAAGCGAAGAGAAAATTTAAAGAAATCATTATCAAAAGGGGTTTATCTTTTTATGGGTAACAATGAAACTCCGATGAATTATCCAGATAACACTTATCATTTTAGACAGGATAGTAATTTTCTTTATTTTTATGGGCTTGATATTGCTGGTATGGCAGCTATTATTGATATTGATAATGACAAAGAGATAATTTTTGCCAATGATATGGATATTGATGATATTATTTGGATGGGACCTCAACCAAGCGTTAAAGAACTAGCTTCAAAATGTTTGATAAACGAAACACAGCCATTTTCGAAATTAGCAGATTATCTCCAAAAATCAAAAAAATCTGGTCAAAAAATTCATTTTTTACCGCCTTACAAACATGATAATATGATTTATCTAAATAAGGTTTTGGGACTTCCTTTTGAGAAAATGAAAGATGAAGCCTCACTTGAATTTATTCTTGCTGTGATTGCTTTACGTAATGTAAAAGAGCAAATTGAAATTGAAGAAATTGACAGAGCTTGTAATATTGGATATCTGATGCATACAACTTCTATGCGGATGACAAAACCGGGTTTGTATGAAAGAGAAATCGCTGGTGTTATGGAAGGAGTTAGTTTATCTTATGGTTCCGTACCGTCGTTCCCGATAATATTGACAAAAAATGGTCAGACACTGCATAATCATTATCATGGTAATAAATTACAAGCAGGCGACCTTATGTTGCAAGACGCTGGAGCTCAAACGCCAATGTATTACGCATCTGACAATACTAGAACACTTCCTGTTGGGGGCAAATTTACCACAAAACAAAGAGAGGTTTACGAAGTTGTACTCAATTCAATTAATGGGTCTATAAAACTAATGAAACCTGGAGTTAAATATTTTGATGTTCATTTAAGTGCGTCTGAGATTTTAGCAAGTGGGCTTAAAGATTTAGGTTTGATGAAAGGAGACATTAAAGAAGCTGTTAAACTTGGTGCTCACGCATTATTTATGCCTCATGGTTTAGGCCACATGATGGGGTTAGATGTCCATGATATGGAAGACCTTGGACAAATTAACGTGGGATATGACAAAGATACACGACCTAGTGATATTTTTGGAACTGCTTTTTTGAGAATGGGACGAGAACTTAAATCTGGATATGTGCTTACGAATGAACCTGGAGTTTACTTTATTCCCGAGTTAATTGATATTTGGAAAAAAGAACGTAAATTTACAGACTTTATAAATTACGACAAACTTGAAGCATATCGTGATTTTGGTGGAATAAGACTTGAGGACGACATATTGATAACAGAAAAAGGCTCGAGAATATTAGGAGAAAAACGTATTCCGATAAGCGTTGAGGAGGTTGAGAGTTTTATGAGAGGATAATTGTAGGTTTTAAGTGTTTTGGATATTATAATAAAGATAGATATTTATGTTACTGATATATGTACCAAGGCTTAGTTCTAGAATTGACTATGCAATTGAAGTGTGCTTTAAACACGCTTTTAAGTTAGATTATAAAATAACAACTGATTTAGGTGAATTTGAA
>JAQVPT010000285.1 GCA_028701945.1 Bacteroidales bacterium | reverse complement strand
GGGACACTTAGTGGTGGAACAAAAGCCAGTCCTGGTGTATATTATTTTATCATAAAAGCAGTAGGTATGGACGACCAAGAACACGATATACAAGGGCCATTACACTTAATGAGAGATTAAATAAATAGTTTTTTATTTGTTTGATACAACTAAACTACATTATTAATTGTCTTTATTTTATATTTAGATTGTTAACGAATAGCATTTATTAAAAATAAAATCTATGATAGCAAAACACGTAAAATTTGGCATATTACTTAGTATTGTTCTATCCTCAGTAATTAATGCGTCTTCACAAACGGTCAGCGACAATAACATTGACGGAAGATATATTATAGTCGATGATTTTTCCAAGCTATTTACTGAAGACGAAAACCAAATGAGCAATCAGTCATTAATTATTTATAATATTTATGAAGATGAAAGCTCAAAGCCTCTACATATCGCAGTTAATGAGATTAA
Organism: Bacteroidales bacterium; assembly: GCA_028701945.1. Taxonomy (GTDB): domain Bacteria; phylum Bacteroidota; class Bacteroidia; order Bacteroidales; family ML635J-15; genus Bact-19. The sequence goes on along the minus strand of JAQVPT010000285.1, from coordinate 3,893 downwards.
TAATGTTATAGATTTTTCTATCAAATCAAATTCCGAAAACTTTGAAAACCAAAGGAAATGCAGCATAATATTGAAAAAAGAGGCATATAAAGAAACTTTCCGAACCGCTTTACTTAGTATGAAAGTGAAGTACGTATTCCTTATGGGAGAAAAACTCACTATAAATGAGTTTTACACAAAAATTAAATAATTACTATGAATAACTTAAAGTATTTAATTATTCTCACAAGTGTGTTTTTTGCAACAAGTTTGTTTGCACAAATAACCGCACCAGGCTCAAGTGCATCATTTCAAACAACTTATTCGGCAGGTTTTATTAGCGCAGGTGGAGTTAATGATAATGTGTTTATATTTTGTGGTACACAAAGTGAAACAAATATTGGTCAACTAAGCATAAACGCTTCTGGCTGTGATATCGTATGGTATATGTACGATGGAATTAGTTTTGTTGAATTAGGACAAACAGGACAAATAGCATCAAATCTTGAATCAGGTTTTTATATGGCACGACAAAACTGTGGCGGAAGCATTATATGTCATCGTGCTTGGGTTTGGGTTAATAGAAGTTTTGTAGATATCGATGCTATCCCTGAAGGATGTCAAACGTTTAACTTGCAAGGCTATGCAGATGCCCTAGACACTTCATTTGAAATAAACGACCCTCCTGGATCTGATTTTATAGTTGATGAGAATACATATATCAAGGTATGTTTTTGGGCAAATCACACTTATGTTTCTGATATCGGTTTTTATCTAAAATCGCCAGGTAATCAAGCGGCAAACCCAGGTGAAACGGGCGTTGTACAACTATGTCCTGCAGCATCTGATTGGGGTCCCAATGCAGCACAAGGAAGTTGGACAGGAATTCCATGGTCAGCTTTAGGCTGTAGCGATCCAACTGACGAAAACACTGTTTGTAATTCAGGCAACAATGTAAACGCATTTTGTTTTCAAACACATGGCTCCCCTGGTGGAGGAGTAATAGTTGCAGGCTCTCCAACGCATACCCCCTGTGTTTGTGATTTACCAACCCCTCTAACTGGAAATTTCGCATCCGTTGGACCATGGACACCTATTTACGGTTCAAGTGCTGCAACTCCAGGCTGGGCAGTTCAAATTTATGACTGCAAAGGTGCAGATATTGGCTCACTAACAAGAGCAAGAATAACTTTTATAGGTGAGACAGAATGCGGAGAAGCTACTTTTGAATACGATTCAGGCACAATAAATTCACCAATAAACGACAACTCCTGCGATGCAGCAAGCGCATCTCTTTATATTGTTCCACCAAGCGAACCACAAGGAACATATACAATAAACTCATCAATAACTAGTACAGAGTGGTCGTCCAATCCTGCTGGTTATACTAGTTCAAATTTATCAAATCAAATAGTTTCGGGTATCCCAAGTTTTCCTAACGTAACAACCGAATATATTTTAACAATTACTGAAACCATAGATATTGAAGACAATCCATTATGTCAAAACACAAGTTCAGAAACTTTTGTCACGCTACCTGCAGATGCAACAATAACACCCGTCAATCCAATGTGTGTAAATTCGCCACCCGTTCAACTTACAACAGTAAACGGTGGTGGTACATGGACAACTAACGCACCAACAGGCTCAATCGCAAACGGATACTTTTATCCCGAAGTTTCAGGCCCTGGAACCTATACTGCAACCTACACTATTACTGGTCCATGCGAAGACACAGACCAAATTAATATAACTGTTTATAATAATATCGAAGTCATAAATTTCTCTGATACAATATGTACAGGAGACAATAATAATTATAACGTTACTTTTAGTGTTGTGGACTCAGATAATAATCCAGCCGCTTTTTATGTAGATCTTGGCACTGGAACAACATTATACAATGGCTCGTATGCAGGTACTTTTACCACAAATACTATTTACAATATCACTGTTACCGATTTAAACGGCTGCAACGAGTTTCATTTTAACGGATTAAGAAACTGTGGGTGTACAACAAATGCAGGTAATATGACCAATCTTATTCCTGTTAATCTTTGCCAAGATGAATGCTCAAATACTGTTACTCACAATGGATTACAGGTTTTAGATACAGATGATATTTTTGAATTTGCAATACATAATGGAGCGTACCCAGCACTTATTTATGCCACAAACGACACACCAGAATTCTGTTTCACCGATTTCTCAGAAGCACAGTTTGGAGTAACCTACTACATCTCTGCAATTTGTGGAGATGAGCTTAATGGTCATGTTTCCCAATCTGACCCCTGTTATTCCCAAAGTATGGGAACACCAGTAATCTGGTACGAAAATCCTATCGCCCATATTGCTGAAACCGAAATAGATACTTGTGGACTTAGCATAAGACTTACAGCAACGCCACCAGCCCCTGGAATGACAGGCAGTTGGAGTGCTAATGGTTTTTTTACACCTACCGGAGGAAGCACAGTTAACAGCCCAACAATGAATGTGCTAGCAGGAGATTATGGAGACATGATTTTTACTTGGACAATTTATAATGGAATTTGCAGTGGCTCAGATAACATCACAGCTCATTTCTACCAAACACCAACAGCTTATGCAGGCGAAAATTCATCAATTTGTGGAAATCAAATAACTTTAAATGCTGTTCCTAGCCTTTCGGGTTCCAGTGGATACTGGTCTGGACCAGGTTCTTTTGATTCGGCATCTAATCCAAATACTTCGGTAACATCAAACTTTGGCACACAAATATTTACTTGGCGTGAAACTCAAGGCAGCTGCTGGGACGAAGACCATGTTGCTATTACATTTATACGTGAACCTTTTCCTACAACTACGCCAAATGTCGATAGTGTTTGCGGAGAAAAACATATAATACAAGTTATAAATTCGAATCATCCTGGAATGTGGACAGCTTACGAAAACGGCAATCCGCTACCCAGCGTAATATACTTACCAAGTAACACTAGTACGACTGTCGAAGTAACAATAGGAAACTATACTGGATTTTTTAGAGAAATAGAATTTGTATGGACAGAAACAAATCAAGTAATGGGTGTTCCTTGCTCAGGTTCAGCCAGTAAAGTTGTCGTATTTGCAAAAAAACCAATAGCAAGTGTTGGATCAACCAACGAGTCAGAAATATGTGGAACTTGTGTTCAATTAGCAGCAGACGTTACTGGCTCGGAATGGGCTACTGGTTTTTGGATAGGGAAAGATGTTTTTTGTGAATTCGATGATGTATATCTCCCAAACGCAGTTGTATGCATTGATTCATTGGGTAGTTTTGGAGATACCGCTTATGTTAGAGTTCCATTTATCTGGGCAATGAAAAATTATGGTTGTACATCTATGGACACAATGTGGGTAACATTCTACGACAGACCAACTGCAAACGCTGGTCTGGACCGTGCTGTATGTGGTAAAGTACACGAGCTTGGTGCGGTATATGATATAAGCGAAACTGCAAACTACAGCCCCTCGGGTTGGTGGTCTACTTATCAAAAGCCTTTACCGGAAGCTCAAATAAATATTCAACCCCAAAATAATGACACAGCAATATGTACAGTTTCGCATAACGGAATTTATCAATTTATTTTCCGCGAAAACAACTCTAATCTTACAATGTGTTACGATACAGATACTGTCAAAATTGAATTTGTCGAAATTCCTGTTATATCGGCAGGCGAAGATCATAATGCTTGTGGTACTTGCACAACTCTTGGAGGAACATCCGGCGGATTTGATGGCTCATGGCTTGCAAATGGGTCAGCTTATGATGATTATGAAGACCCAAACACTCATGTTTGTCAAAGTGGATACGGACCAATTGTCTATACATGGTTAGAATCAAATCAAGCTATGACAGACCCTACTTTTTCATGTTCATCAAAAGATACGGTAATAGT
>JAQVPT010000034.1 GCA_028701945.1 Bacteroidales bacterium | reverse complement strand
GATTGTAATAATAATGGTTAAAATAAATAGTAACCAGATAAATAGTTTTTCGCTATTGATTTTTTGCATGTGTTGGATTTTTCTTAAATAAAAAAATAATATTGAGTATTAGCATTTCAACGGCAAATATAAATTTTTTCCTCAAAATTAACTAATCCATAATTCAAAAATCCAATTTTAATAAGTTTTCACTTTAGCTTTTTGACATTTGAATGAAAATATTTTAGGATCCCTTCTGATAATATTAATTTGGTGGGTTGGGGCTTTTATTTAAATTTGTATTTAGTTTGACTGAAAAACATAAAATAATACGCTACTGTGCCGAACTGGAATTATTATTAATCATTTGTCATAGTAATATTTTAATAAAATTAAAATTTAAAAAATGATAAAACAGATTTACAGATTTTTGAACCCAAAATTTCAAAATTTATTTCTTGAATACAAAGTAGATTTTAAACCACGATATGGACATGGAAAACCTCCACATCAAGAATTATTAAAAATAATAGATTCAAATCGAAATAATTATAAAGACCTTATTACTAAATCTTTATCGTTAAAAGAGTCAATTTGGACAATACAGGATTCTAAAACAGAGACTGATTCAACTAAACCTTCTTGGAATAACGGATTTTTGCCAGGACTTGATATTATTGGGATATATACTTTAATGACAGAGTATAAACCCAAAAAATATATTGAGATAGGTTCAGGAAATTCAACAAAAGTTGCGTACAAAGCAAAGATTGAACAAAAATTAGACACAGAAATTATTTCTATCGACCCAATGCCTCGTGCCGAGATTGATAATTTAGCGAATAGAGTAATAAGAGAACCATTTGAAAATATTGACTTTAATATTTTGGAAGAGTTAAATGAAAACGACTTTTTATTTGTTGATAATTCGCATAGAATTTTACCAAATTCTGATTCAATGGTTTTCTATTTGGAGATTTTGCCAAGGTTAAAAAAAGGAGTCATAGTTCACATTCATGATATTTATTTGCCTTACGATTATCCACAATTTATGTGTGATAGGTTTTATTCAGAGCAATATGGCTTGGCAATGTATTTATTAGCAAATCCTGAAAAATATGAAACAATTTTACCAAATTATTTCATCCATGAAGATGAGGAATTATCGCAACTAATCTCACCAATTTGGAATCACGACAATCTTAAAGATGTAGAAAAACATGGTGGTTCTTATTGGATTAAAATAAATTAATAATTGAATGCTACCAATAGATAATATGCTATCAATAGTATGAAGCCATCAAGATTAATTAATGCGTCCTTAAGGTGATTATTGCGATTTAAATTTAAGTATATCTTTTACAATGGTCTTGCAAATGCTTTCACATCTTCAGCTTTAATGACAGGTCCGCCTAAAATAACTAGACGTTCAATAACATTACGAAATTCACGTATATTTCCAGTCCAATTAATATCTTGCAGGGCTTTAATTGCATTTTTGTCAATTTCTTTAATTTGAACGCCTTGTTCTTCACATGCTAAACTAACAAAATGGTCAGCAAGTAAAGGAATGTCGTTTATGCGATCGTTAAGAGAAGGAACATGAATTAAAATTACACTTAAACGATGATAAAGGTCTTCGCGAAAATTATTTTTCTCTATTTCCTCTGCAATGTTTTTATTTGTTGCAGCAATAACTCTTACATTTACATTAATATCTTTATCGCTACCAACTCGATTTATTTTATTTTCTTGTAAAGCTCTAAGTACTTTAGCTTGTGCCGATAAACTCATATCTCCAATTTCGTCAAGAAATATTGTGCCACCATCAGCTTGTTCAAATTTACCTTTACGTTGTTTTATTGCAGAAGTAAAAGCTCCTTTTTCGTGTCCAAAAAGCTCTGATTCAATTAGTTCGGATGGTATTGCTGCACAGTTCACCTCAATAAATGGAGCATTTGCTCTGTTACTTTTTTCGTGCAACCAGCGTGCAACAACTTCTTTACCAGTACCATTTTCACCGGTTATTAAAACTCTCGCATCGGTGGGGGCAACTTTTTCAATCATTTCTTTTACCTTAATAATAGGCTCTGCTTCACCTATCATTTGATATTTCATGTTGACCTTTTTCTTTAATGTTTTTGTTTCTTGAATTAGGTCGGTTTTTTCTAAAGCATTACGAACAGTAACCATAATTCGGTTAAGGTCCATAGGTTTTTGAATAAAATCGAATGCTCCTTTTTTGATTGCTTCTACTGCGGTGTCTATTGTACCATGACCTGAAATCATAACAACAGGAATTTCGGGACTATGCTCATGTAAATAGTCCAAAACTTCAATTCCATCCATTTGTGGCATTTTTATATCGCAAAATATAATATCGTAAGTATTTTCTTTGGTGAATGTAATTCCCTCTTTTCCATCTGCAGCCAAATCAACGCTGTGGTCTTCAAATGTAAGAATGTCTTTTAGACTGTTCCGAATGCTGCGTTCATCATCAATTATTAGTATTTTAGCCATGTCGTTATTTTTAATGTATGCAAATATATGAAAAAGACGCAAGAGATAAGAAAGAAGTGTAAAAATTTAAGGTTACATTTCTTAGTTTGTTTTTCGAGTTACTGGAAGAACTTCATTATTGTAACCCAAACTGCTAACTCAACTATAAGTAACAAAACCGATCAACCGATAAGCCGATCAACTGATCAACCAATCATCTCATTTAGAAACCCCACCAAAATACCTGTTAGATTTCGATTTGTATATTGCTCTAAATTTTTTGCTTGTACAGTATTTTTACCTGATTGGTAATTTTGATAAATGTTTAACAAATACTCCTTTTGATTTTGATAATCGTCATATTCAAATGTTTTGCCTGTATTTGTTTTGGTAATAATATTAGCAACATCGCTATCGGTAGGTCCAAGACATAATATTGGACGCATTGCTTTCATGTTTTCAAAAAGTTTACCAGGAATTCTGCCTTTTGCATTGTCTGCAATATTTAGTGGGAGGAGTAAAACATGAGCCTTTTGGGTTAGTTCTATTGCTTGAGGTCGAGAAATATTTCCCAAAGGCATAAAGTTGTCTTCTAATCCAGCATTTCTAATCATTTCAACAATTGCGTAATCAACTGTACCTGCAAATTTGAGTTTTAAATTTTTTCCAAACTCAGAATTTTCTTTTTTAATATCGCCTAATAGTTTTATAAAAACATCAGGTCGTCTGTCATATCCTAATTGTCCCGCATGAACTATACTAAAATCCTTGTCTTGTGGTGGTTCTATATGTTTAAAATCATCTTCATCGTAGCCCCATACAATAACATCAACATTTTTTGCTCCTATTTTCTTCAAATCTTTTTTCCATGTTGGACTGACAATCGTTGTTTTTTTAGCTGTCTCGAAAGCAAGTTGTTCTAATTTATGATGTTTTTTATCTGCTCTTTTCCCAATTTTCAGCATGTCGTAATAGTCAACTTGTGTCCACGGGTCTTGAAAATCCATTAGCCAAGGTATTCCAGTTGCTTGAGAAAGTCTTCGTCCAATTTCTGTATTTGTATGAGGAGGTCCGTCAGTAAAAATTGCATCAACAGGATTTTCTTTTAAATATTTTTTCAAATACCTCACAGATGGCTTTATCCAAAAACATCTAGCATCAGGAATAAAAAAATTACCTCGTACCCAAATTGCGAACTTATCAATTTTGCTTAATTTTCTATCTCTTACATAAACTGGATTAGCTTGATCTGTTTTTTTGCGACCTGAAAGTTTTTTGAATAAATCGAAAGGTTCAAAAATCTTCGTTTTTAAAATAGTAATGTTTTCAGGAACATGTTTATAATTTGTTTCATCAAAATATGGATACTGAGCGTTCTCTGGAGCATAAACAACTGGTTCCCAGCCAAATTCTTGCAAATACTTAGCAAATTTAAGGCAGCGATGCACACCTATCCCTCCTGATGGAGGCCAATAATATGATATTATGAGAACTTTTTTCATTCGGTAAATATACAGATATTCGTTAAATTAGGAAAAATAAAATAAAAAGCTTGGCGTTTTGTAGAGTTTCGAGTAATAGAAGATATTGAAGTTCTTTAAGTTACAAAAAGAACAAGTTAATAAAAGACTTACTCTCTAATCTCAAAATTAAATTTACCTATCATTGACTACAGATTACCGATTTTCCCTTGTTCAAATTCTGATTTTGACTAAAATATTTTTTTGATTATCTTTATGCAAATTTTAAAAGTAAATTATTATGAGATTATTACTAATTAGTAATTCGACAAATGCCGGTGAGGCATATCTTGATTATCCAAAACATAATATAAGTGAGTTTTTGGGAGATAAACCTGTTAAATGTCTGTTTATTCCTTATGCTGGTGTAACTGTAACTTGGGATGACTATGAAACAAAAGTTAAGTCGAGATTTAATGAAGTTGGACACGATATAATTTCAATACATCGTTTTGCCGATCCGATTAAAGCTATTGAAGACGCAGATGCAATTGTTGTTGGTGGTGGTAGCACATGGAATCTTGCTTATCAAATTCATAAAAACAAATTGACAGATGCTATCGTTAAAAAAGTTAAAGCTGGCACACCATATATTGGTTGGAGTGCTGGATCTAACATGGCATGTCCATCAATTAAAACAACTAACGATATGCCAATTATCGACCCAATGGGATTTGAGGCATTAAACTTAATTCCTTTTCAAATAAATCCACATTATCTTGATAAAAATCCAGACGGACATGGTGGCGAAACCCGCGAAGACAGAATTAACGAGTTTATGGTGTTAAATCAAGATATTTATATTGCTGGATTGCGTGAAGGTACAATGTTTCTTGTCGAAGGCGACAAAATGAGCATGATAGGAGAACGAAGTCTTCGTCTTTTTAAACATGGAAAAGAGCCAAAAGAATTTTCTTCGGATTCAGATTTTAGCTTTTTGTTGAAATAGTTTTACAAGACAAGAACAAGGTTTTATCGCTGTCAGGGCTAAAGCCCTTTTCTGGTTTACACTCTCTATCTCCGCTCTAAAGAGACTGTGTGAAAACGAAAATCAAATATATGGAAACATTCTTTAACATACGCTAAGAAGCATCTAAAATTATTTTTATATGAATATTTAAACAGGATTGCAAGTAGCCGCCGTATGGAAACTGAAACCTATAGGAATCTTGAGCTTATGTGGTTGCTAGGTGGCCTTTAAAAAAGCTTTAACTCTAAGAATGACGCATTTTAGAAACAACATGTCGGCTCGATACAATTCGTTACGACGAGCTTCGGTTCTAATTATCTTGTGTTACTCACAATTATAATTAAATTTTTAAGTTTTGCTAGTGAGTTGTTTAGCAGGTTCACCGCTAGAGCTAACCGTCAGTCCGCTGTTTAGTCAGACCAACACCTGGTTCTACGAATACTGACAAAAATCTTAATACTTAAATATACTTGTAAAAAACCCAACTTATTTATTTATTGTTACAATAAAAATTATAGGTGCCCCAGTATCGAAGTGAGAAAATTTAATCTTACCTTTGTATTATGACAAGTCGGGAAGATGAAAAATATATGAGCAGATGTATTGAACTTGCGAGAAAGGGGATTAGAAATGTCGCTCCAAACCCAATGGTAGGCTCTGTTATTGTGCACAATGGTAAAATTATTGGAGAAGCTTATCACCAAAAATACGGAGAAGCTCATGCAGAAGTTAATGCAGTAAACTCGGTAAGTAATAAATCATTATTAAAAGAATCGACATTATATGTTTCTCTGGAACCTTGTGCTCATGTGGGAAAAACACCGAGTTGTGCAAAAATGATTGCTGAACTTGGAATCCCTAAGGTTGTTATCGGAAGTATTGACCCGTATTTTCAGGTTGCAGGAAAAGGAATTGAAATATTAAAATCTGCAAAAATTGAAGTTATTACAGGTGTTCTCGAAAAAGAATGTATCAATTTAAACAAAAGATTTTACACCTATCATCAAAAAAAGCGACCTTATATTATTTTAAAATGGGCAAAAACACGCGATGGATTTATTGACTATATTCGAGAACCTGGAATAGATACGAAAGCTGCTTGGATTACTAACGATCACTGTAAAACTTTAGTTCATAAATTAAGAACAGAAGAAGATGCTTTTATGGTGGGTACAAATACAATATTGTTAGATAATCCTCAATTAACAGCTAGAAAATGGTTTGGAAAAAATCCATTACGCATAACAATTGACCAATATTGTCAGTTAAATAATTCGTATCAAATCTTTGATAATCAAGCACATACCCTAGTGTTTAATAGCATTAAAGATGAAAATGACGAAAATATTTCATACATTAAACTTGATTTTTCACAAAGTATAATTCCGCAAATATTAGAGATTTTATTTGAGCTTGAAATTCAATCGCTAGTTATCGAAGGAGGTTCCCAAACACTTGAAAGTTTTATTTCATTAGGGCTTTGGGACGAGGCTCTTGTTTTTACCGGAAATAGCTTATTTGTTAAGGGAGTAAAATCTCCAGCTTTTGGATTTATAAGTTCAAAAACCGAAATGTTTGGAGACAGCAAACTTGAGTTCTTTTACAATAATGAATATGTTTGATACAATTAAAAAATATAACTATTACCAAAAAACTGCCGTAATTTTATTTTTGATAGTAGCATCTATGCTCATTGGCCAAGTTTTCGCAGGAATGTTAGGATTTATTCTCAATCCAGAGCTTTTAGTCGAGTCTGGTTTATCAGAAGCAAAAACCACCGCCGATTATAATACCGTTAAATTACTACAATTTATTTCTGCATTGTTTACTTTTGTTATTCCTGCTCTAATAATAGCAAAATTGTTTGGCAGCAAGGTGTCAAACTATCTAGATTTAAACTCATCGCCAAAAATTACTTATTATATTTTAACAATATTGTTCCTTTTTGCGATACTTCCAGCAATGAACATAATAATTATTTGGAACAGCTCTTTACAATTACCCGAAAGCATGTCTGCCCTTGAGCAAAGCCTCATGGAGATGGAAGAATCGGGTAAAAATATGACTGAGATAATGCTTAAAGGTTCTGGTGTTGGTCAATTATTGATAAATTTATTACTAATGGCTTTGTTGCCCGCTATAGGAGAAGAATTTTTGTTTAGAGGTATATTACAAAAGCATTTAATTGATTGGATAAAAAAACCGCATTTGGCAATTTTATTGTCTGGAATAATATTTTCGGCAATTCATTTTCAATTTTACGGATTTATCCCACGCGTTATTTTAGGCGTTTTGTTCGGATATTTGGTTTATTACAGCGGATCATTGTGGCCTGCAATTTTTGCTCATTTCTTTAATAATGCAATGGCTGTAATATCATTTAAACTTGGTGAAGGCGGATTGGATGCTTCGGAAATTGATAATTTTGGAACAACAAGCTCCGACTTTTATTTTATATTTATAGGACTTGTTTTAGCTTACTTTATTGGAAAAATATTGTTTAAGAAAACTCATCCCGACCCAAAACAGACAAGTTGTCTGCACGAAGTCGACGACATCGGAAACATAGAATCGTAATAAAAAGTAAGTAGAAGATAGAAAGTAGTAGGGAGTGGGTAGTATGCAAAATTAACCCAAAACAAAAAATTTACCGATTACCAAACAATTTAAGCCAAACTTAACTCAGATTTAGTTTTTAATCAACCACTTAACTCCTATTCTAAACATAGTAAAATAGAAAGGAATATCTTGTCCATTATTATTTGGTATGGTACCATAAACATAGTGTCTTGACAAAGCCCTATAAACATTAAAATTTAGTGATAAATTTTCATTAATATTATATTTTCCACCTAACATTAAACCACCTTCGAGATTATTGACTTTCTCAGCATTATTATTAGAGCTGTCAACGTCAGGTATAAGTCCGCCCTCACCAATCTGAACATGTACATTAATTTGGTCTGATTTATATAGTTTATAATTACCATAAACTCCGAACAAAACCGCTGCTTTTTTTCCAATAGAAATACCAAATGGGATATCGGCATTTAATGTTGCAAATCTTGACTTTCCCGTAACATTAGCAGTATAATAAGTTGGTATATTTGCCATAATTCCGGCTACTTGGGATACCACAACAGTATCTTTTTTTTGTATCGAAGAATATCCAAAATGCTTAAACTCAAAACTTATTTCGGGTGCCAAATATATTTTCTCTCCCAATTTGATTTCTTTTGTAAACCCTAAATATGCACCAGGTAAAAGAGATGCTGACGAACCTTCTACAGATTCAGATGGGACTGCTCCTCCCGCATTTAATCCTAAAGTAAGAGCAACTTGCGAATGTAAACCAAAACTAATAAATGAAAATAAGAATATTGCAGGTAAAATTTTATTCATAAGTAAAACTTAGCTGATCAACAAACAATACAGAGCCATCATGTCCTTTCATTTCTTTTCCTGAAACACTTGCCAATAAAATAATATGAATGCTGTCAGGGGTGGTTTGATTTCTGTAATTAATATCTATATTGAAAGGAGTATAAGTCTCCATAGTTGCTGTATTTGTGTATTCGGCTGTGGCGATAGTATCTCTTTTTTTGAGTTCAGCATCATATTTTGTAAGAGCAAGAAAAATCACAAGAGTGTCATTATCAGCAGGTTGGTATTTTATAAATCCATTAAAACGAGTAGGTGTTTTATCGTAAGGTTTTCCAATCATAAGATTTTCACCTATTGTTTGATCTGGATCAAAATAACCAGAAGCAAGAATGCCTGGAATTGTAAGATCTTCGCCCCAGGCTTTTGTTTCAAGTCTCAAAGCATAATCTCCTTGATATGAATCAGAAGTTCTTTCATAAGTTACTGGTCCACCAATAACTGCAAGATAATTTAATCCATCCCACCAATCTCCAGAAGGCTTTAAATAAGTTAGTGCGCCCTGTGTAAACTCAATCCAAGTCTCAAAATCGCCTCCTGCAAGAGCTACATTTGTTGGAGTAGGGTCTGGAATATCAATGGGATCAGGTTTGTCACAAGAACTAAACCCTAATATAACTATCAATATTATGATAATATAGTTTTGTTTCATTTTTAATTAACTATTAATTTTTGAGTATGATTTATTCCGTCTTTACTAATTTTTACTAAATATTGCCCAGATGAAAAATCACTTATCAGTATTTGTTCGCCTCTGTAGTTGTTAATTGAATAAACGAGCTTACCTGCCAAATCATATATGGTAATTTTTGAATCAGTAAAATAATCATTTATTGTAAAATAATCTGCTGTTGGGTTTGGAAATATCGAAAGTTCATCTGTTAAGTTTTCGATTATACCAGTTGTGTATTCGAGTTCGATTTTATCAATAAACAGAACGCTGCCGACTACTGGTTCATCAGGATTTGATGAAATTGCAATTATATTAAGAATCTCAGGCGGAAAATTGTTTCTATATTCTACATCAACACTTAAAAAAGTATATTCTGATTTCGCGTCATAGCCATTAAACAAAGCAGTTGCAACAGTATCAGGAACAGATGTTCCATCATCTCTAAGCATCCACATTCCAAATCTAAAAAAATCACCAGGTGCAGGTGAATATTTATAGTATGCGTTCAATTTATTCGGATACAAATTAAAATCTATACCTCCCGTAATGCTTGTTACTTGTGTCAATACGTTAATATCGAAATCACCAAGGGTAATAAAACCTGGAGCCACCAGCGTAAAAACTGTTATAGATGTTAGTTTTGCAGCATAATTTCCATCGTAAGCATCATCAGTTTTTTCTGTTGTTACCTTATAAATTGGAAAGGTATTCGTTGTAGAGTTTGCGGTACTCCAACTTTCAGGGTCTTCATGCCCTTGGCTAGCAGTAATCCATGTTTCAAAACTGTTATTAGGGACATCTTGAGCTATAGCACTATTAAAAACAAAAAACACTATGGCTATTTCCAATATTCTTTTTAAACCTTTCATACGTTTCAAATATAGTTATTTTATATCTAAACAATAAAGATGCCTAATTGTTTAACAAAACAGCGTAATTGTTACACAAACAAGTCTCTATCTTAAATTTTTAAATCCGTTTTCTATTTCAAAACTAATTTTTTCAAAAACTTCGTCGAAACTTCCTATTCCATCGACCTTAACAACTCCGTGCAATTCGTTATATTTTTCAATTACTGGAACTGTTTTTGTTTCGTGTTCCTGCAAGCGTTTTACAATTTTTGCAGTACTTGTATCATAAGGCATACAATTATCTGTTTTGCTTCGTTCGTCAAGTCGGCGTATCAATTCGAGTGTTGGCACTTCAATTTCAATAATTTTTGCTAATGCCGAACCATGTTTTTTTAATAATCCGTCTAAAATATACGATTGTACTAAAGTTCTCGGAAAACCTTTAAAAATAAAACCTTTTACATTTTTGGAGTTTTCAAGTTTTTGCTCAATAAGTTGCACTACAATTTCATCAGGTACAAGTTGCCCGCTATCATAAATTAATTTAATTTGTTTCCCAATTTCAGTATTTTTTTCAATTTCTTCGCCAAGCATTGGACCGGTTGCAACATACTCAAGACCATATTTTTTGGCAATAGCCTTTCCTTGGGAGCCACGTCCAGAACCAGGATATCCAAATAAAACAATATTTAATAGCCTTTTGCTAAGCTCTTCTACAACTATTTTTTGAATATTCTTGCGGACAGTCGGAATAGGTTTGCTGCTATCAACTTCAAAACAAATCCCTTTATCTTTATAAAAATTTAGAACAGGAAGCGTTTTCTCTTTATATTCACTTAATCGGTTTCTAATTACCACTTCGTTATCATCATAACGCCCAGATGATTTACCTCTCCGCAGCAATCTTTTTACCGACTCTTCTTCGTGAACTTCGAGACTTATCAAACAATTAAGCGATGTGTTAAGTTTAATCATCAATCCTTCGAGAATATAAGCTTGTATGTATGTACGCGGAAAACCGTCGAACAAAAAACCATTAGCATCAGGATTATCTGTAATAGTTTTTTCAATAATTTGCACAATAATCTCATCAGAAACAAGTCCACCAGACGCAATTATACTTTGAGCCTCTTTGCCCAATTTAGTTTGGTTTTTTATTTCGGTTCTCAACAAATCACCAGTAGAAATATAAAATAAATTATACTCATCAATAAGAAATTGCGACTGAGTTCCTTTTCCAGCTCCTGGAGGTCCAAATAAAGCAATGTTTAACATAGACTATTTTTAAATTTATGCAATATACAAATATACATTTAAACAAGGATATAGGAGATTAAGTTTTTTTTAAAATTTCACGAATAATAATAAGTTAGGTAAGAGGTATTTTAATAGTAAATATCAATAATACCAATTTACTCACAAATTTTGTATGGGATATTTTAATTGTTTTATGTTTAAACAGTATAATATTAAGTTTTAAAAAAAAGTTTTATATTTGTCGCTGAAATATTAGAAAATGAAGAAAAAGACAATCATATCTTTGGCAATAATTATTGGTATTTTGATTGCCGACCAAGTTTTAAAAATATGGGTAAAAACAAATATGATGATGGGTGAAGAAATTCACTTTATAAAAGATCGTATTATGTTACATTTTACCGAAAACAGAGGAATGGCTTTCGGTATGGAGTTTGGAGGAGATTGGGGAAAACTTGCACTTAGCATATTTCGAATACTTGCTATTGGGGGATTAATATACTACCTTATCCGACTTATAAAGAAAAACGAAAACACCATTTATATAATTTGTATTTCTCTAGTTATTGCTGGTGCAACAGGGAATTTGATAGATTCTGCTTTTTATGGACTTATTTTTACCGATTCTTATGGTCAAGTTGCTACAATGTTTCCACCTCAAGGTGGTTATGCCAGTTTTTTGCATGGACATGTTGTCGATATGTTTTATTGCCCTATAATCCAAACACACTATCCCGACTGGTTTCCTGTAAAAGGGGGCGAAGATTTTATATTTTTTAGACCTATTTTCAATATCGCCGATTCAGCAATAACTATATCTGTTTTTCTTATGATTATTTTTTATAAGAAAATTTTTGCACAAGAAAGAGAAAGCAATCATACTGAAAAAGACAGGCTATCCACAGATTCTACACAGTAAAACTAAAAAATGCTCTGAAACACAATATTAATATTGTTTTCGGTTTACTTTTTTTACTGACAATTAAAAAAAAAATTTAATTTTGTCTTTTCTAAAACTTAAAATCTAAGTATTATGATGTTATTATCAAGTTCTGTCATTCCTTTTGATATTCCACTTTGGGCTTTAATCCCTTTTATATTAATGCTTTTAATGATAGCCGTAGGACCATTATTATTTCATCATTGGTGGGAACAAAATAAAAATAAACTCATTATCTCCTTAGTTCTTGGTATTCCGACTGCGATATGGCTGATATCTCATCATCTTACACATGCGCTGCAGCATCAGCTTTTATTTGATTACATTCCGTTTATAGTTTTATTAGGCTCTCTATTTGTAATCACTGGTGGAATACATTTGAAAGGCGATATCGAAGCTAAACCATGGATAAATACAGTTTTTTTAGCTATTGGAGCAATCCTTGCTTCTTTTATGGGTACCACTGGAGCAGCAATGTTGCTAATAAGACCAATAATAAAAACGAATTCAGAAAGAAAATTTAAAGTACATACAATACTGTTTTTTATTGCAATAGTTGCAAACTGCGGTGGTTTATTAACTCCTTTGGGAGATCCTCCACTGTTTTTACTTTATTTGAGAGGTGCAGAGTTTACTTGGTTCTTGCACATGTTACCTGAATGGGCTTTTGTAAATGCTTTATTATTAATCATTTATTTTATCGTCGATTCTTATTTTTACAAAAAAGAACCTTTAGAAAACATAAGATTTGACAAAACTAATATTGAACCAATAAGACTAAAAGGAAATCTAAACTTTTTATGGTTAGCTGGTGTTGTTGCTTCTGTTGCATTCCTTAATAAAGGATATTTCCCACAGTGGGATAGTCATCAGGTTTTTGAAAACGGAAGTCATGGTAATGATTATCTCGGCTTTATCCGTGAAGGAGCAATGATATTAATGGTTATTTGTTCGCTCGTGTTTACATCAAAAAGTTTACGTCAGGCAAATAAATTTACATGGGTTCCAATTATCGAAGTTGCATTCTTATTTCTTGGGATATTTACAACCATGGTGCCGGCATTGCTTTACTTATCAGCGAACGCTGCATCATTTGGTATTACAACACCAGAGCATTTTTATTATGCAACTGGAGGCTTAAGTGCATTCTTAGATAATGCACCAACCGCAGTTTCGTTCCATAATTTAGCAATAGGCATGAATCCCGGTGGTGTACCGATAATTGGAGAGGGATTTGTGGCAGGAGTTCCCGAAATATTACTTACTGCTGTAAGTCTCGGTGCCGTATTCTTTGGTGCAATGACATATATTGGTAACGGACCAAACTTTATGGTAAAAGCAATTGCCGAAGAAAACAAAATCGCTATGCCAGGTTTCTTTGGTTATATGATTAAATTCTCGCTAATTGTTTTATTACCAATTTACATTATCACTCAACTTATATTTATATAAATTGCCAAAAAAGCATTTTTCAATTGAAAAATGCTTTTTTTATTAAAATAAGTCGCAAATTTTTTTGTAAACAGAAAAAATATTGTAGTTTTGCAATCTCAAAAGTTCTTTGTCCGATGGTGTAACGGTAGCACTTGTGTTTTTGGTACATACAGCCAAGGTTCGAATCCTTGTCGGACAACAAATAGCGAAAGCAAATAAACGTGAAAGCCTGATTTCTAACGAAGTTGGGCTTTTTTGATTTATACACATTTAGTAAATATAGCTTTTGTGGATTTTTAAATTTGCTATTGAGAGTCTTGATAAAATTCAATATGTCGAATATGCTTTTAACGAACAAAGGATAAATATGTATATTCGACAAACAAATGGCTGAAACACGCAAAAATTTTACAAGCCTTAGCTATGACTGAAAATGTAGCAAAGAAGAAAATTGCAATATAAATATCGGTAATCTTTGGCACCAAAAGATTATGTACAGACAATTACGTCTTGGTTAAGAGGAAGTTGTGTTAGAAGCTACTAGTTCCTTTATATCGTTTAACTGGAATTCGATAAGTCAGCATTATCTCAAAAGTTCCAGTCTGATAGGCTGCGATATCGGAAGTTGCAAAGTCAGTTGCTATTGCAAAATCGAACTCGTTAAATCTCATACCAATCATTGCAACTATATCGCCAGCAGTACGATACGAAGCTCCTATCCAATAGTTTTTCTGATAAATTCCTTTAAGATTAACATCAAGTTGCGATGGTGCTTTGAATGTTGTTTTAGCTAAAATTGACGGCTCTAACTCAAACTCAGTATTAAGTTTAAACTTGTAACCTCCTATAAGATTAAAATGTCGAACCAATTTTGTCATTTGAATTTCCTCGCCTCCTATTTTTATAGGTAGTCCTAACATCTGATTGGCAGAAATTCCAGCAAAATAATTGTCATTATACAAATATATACCAAAGTCAGATTCAGGGATAAATTTGGATTGACTTGTATTGTATAGGTTCGGGTCAAGCTCGTCAAAAGCTACTAATTTTGTGTAATCTAACTGATATTGAAATGCCTGAAGCGATAAACCCAAAGCAAGTTTTGTTTCTTTTGAAACATTTATTATATAGGCATAGTTAACTATCACTCCAAGTTTTCTCTCATGACCGAAACGATCAAGGAACAATACAGCTCCTAGCCCCATATTGTAACTGTCAAAACAATGATGAGCACTCAATAGTTGAGTTGAAGGAGCGTTATCAAAGCCTACCCATTGTTGACGTACAACAAGTTGAATAGGAATATCCGTTTCGCTACCAGCAACAGCAGGATTTAATAACATTCTGTTAAACATATACTGGCTATACATCGGTATCTGTTGTGCAGTAAGAACTCCCATGAATCCCAAAGCAGCTATTATTAAGATTATCTTTTTATTCATATTTATTGATTTTAATTAAATGCGTGATTACTCCGTAATTCATATTTATAATTATTATCGAATAAGACTAATTGTTCCTTTGTAAGTATTGTTGCTGTCCACAGTCAATATATAAACATAACCTCCTGAAGGCAATTCGCGATTATTGTGTTTCCCATCCCATTGATTTAAAGGATCAGCATATTGAGCTCCAGTACCATCAAAGGCAAATATTTCGTCGCCCCAACGTGTGAAAATGCGAATACTGATAGTATTATATGCTTCAATACCTCGAATTTTCCATGTGTCGTTAAGTCCGTCTGCATCTGGAGTAATAACTGTTGCTGCTAACAAGTCAGCAATAGGTGCTGCAATCACAATTATTCTTGATGTATCGGAATCGCCACATATTCCTTCGATAGTATAAATAACATCGAATTCGCCAATGCCTGAATTTGCTGGGATAAATAAATTGTTTTCAATAATATAATCGCCAGACCAAATACCATTAGGATAAGCAGTTTCGATAATTACAGGTTCACCGTCAACATAAAGTGTGTCTGTCGGATAAATTGTCGCATCAGCATTTTCAATAATATTGAATACAACAGTATCTGCATCACTACATAATCCATCAAAATGATAAATTATTTCATATTCGCCTGGTTCACTATTTTGGAACATAAAGTAATGCTGGTCTCCCTGTAAAACAATATTTTCACCTTCCCAAGTACCTCCAGCGGTGATAGCTGTTAATACAACAGAATTTTCTGAGTAACAATGCGATAAGTCGGATGTTATTGTAGCATCGAAATAGTCAATAATCGTAATTGTTAAGGTTGCTGTTGTTACGCACTCACCAGCATTTGGTGTAAATGTGTATTCAGTTGTTTGGGTATTATCCAAAGCTGGAGACCAAGTTCCATCTATTCCATTATTTGATGTTGTTGGTAATGAACTTAGTGTTTCTCCTGCACAAATTGGAGCAACTGCATCAAATGTTGGTGTTTCATTTGGATTTACTGTAATTGTTAAACTTGCTATTGTTGCACATTGTCCAGCATCTGCTGTAAATGTATATTCTGTAGTTTGTGTATTATCCAAAACTGGAGACCAAGTTCCTGTTATTCCATTATTAGATGTTGTTGGTAATGCACTTAAAGTTTCTCCAGCACAAATTGCTGCAACTGCATCAAATGTTGGTGTTTCGTTTGGATTAACTGTAATAGTTAATGTTGCTGTAGATGTAGCACACTGACCAACATATGGTGTAAATGTATATTCAGTCGTTACCATATTATTAATTTCTGGCAACCAAGATCCATTTATTCCCTCGTTAGATGTTGTAGTCAATTCTGGAATTGTTTCTCCTTCGCAATATGGACCAACTGCATCAAATGTAGGTGTGGTATTAGGATTTACCGTAACAGTAACAGTAGTTGGAATATAACATCCCGCATCTGTTGGAGTAAAAATATAATCTTGCGTTCCCACAGCAGCAGTGCTAATTGAACCAATATCCCAAATTCCATTAATACCATTACCTGAAATCGAAGGCAGTGCAGCTGGTGTTTCGTTCAAACAATATTCAGTATCAAAACTAAATGTTGGTTCTATATTATCATTAACTGTAATCGTAACAGTAGTAGGAATATAACATCCAACATCTGTTGCAGTGAAAATATAATCTTGCGTTCCCACTGTAGCTGTGCTTATTGAACCAATATCCCAAGTTCCAGTAATTGAATTATCTGACATCAAAGGCAGTGTAGCAGGAGTTGCGTTTAAGCAATATTCAGGAACAAAGCTAAATGTTGGTTCTATATTGTCATTAACCGTAACTGTAATAGTAGTTGGAATATAACATCCAGCATCTGTTGGAGTGAAAATATAATCTTGCGTTCCCACAGAAGCTGTGCTTATTGAACCAATATCCCAAGTTCCAGCAATACCATTACCTGAAATTAAAGGCAGTGTAGCTGGAGTCTCGTTTAAGCAATATTCAGTATCAAAACTAAACGTAGGTTCAATATTAGTACTAACTGTAACCGTAATAGTAGTAGGAATATAACATCCCAAATCTGTTGGAGTAAAAATATAATCTTGCGTTCCTAAAGTAACTGTGCTAATTGCACTAATATCCCAAGTTCCAGTAATACCATTACCTGAAACTAAAGGCAGTGTAGCTGGAGTTTCGTTTAAGCAATATTCAGTAACAAAGCTAAATGTTGGTTCGATATTATCATTAACCGTAACCGTAATAGTAGTTGAGGTATAACATCCGGCATCTGTTGCAGTAAAAATATAATCTTGCGTTCCCACTGTAGCTGTGCTTATTGAACCAATATCCCAAGTTCCATTAATACCATTACCTGAAATCGAAGGCAGTGCAGCTGGA
>JAQVPT010000033.1 GCA_028701945.1 Bacteroidales bacterium | reverse complement strand
TATTTCGCAACCTGAACACTCAAATATCGCTTTTCAATGGTTTGATGCAAAATTAAACGAAACTATTGAAACTCTTAATTCGCAATATGATGATTTTAGATTATCCGAGGCTTTAATGACGGTTTACAAGCTGTTTAGAGACGATTTTTCATCTTGGTATCTCGAAATTATTAAACCTGAATATCAGAAACCAATTGATGCTGTTACTTATAAACAAAGTCTAGAGTTCTTTAAAAAACTGACTTTGCTAATTGCTCCGTTTATGCCATTTATTACCGAAGAATTGTGGCAATTCCTAAAAAATAATGAGGATGTAGAATCAATAGTAATTTCAAAATGGCCTGCGATTGAAAAGTTTGATAAAAAAATAATTTCAGAGTTTGAAGACTGCATGGATGTTGTTACAAATATTAGAAATATCCGCCAAGAAAAAAACTTGCCAATACGCGAAAAACTGCAACTGAATATTGTTAAGCATGGCGAATATAATTCTAAATTTAATTCAATTATCGAAAAATTGGGTAAGCTCGACAAAATCGAATTTATTGATACTAAATTAGATAACGCAGCAAGTTTCCTAATTAAAGCACATGAATATTTTATCCCTTTAGACAATTTAATTGATAAAGATGAAGAAATCAAAAAAATTGAAGAGGAACTAAAATATACTCAAGGATTTTTAAACTCTGTTATGAAAAAGCTTAGCAATGATCGATTTGTTAACAATGCTCCCAAAGATGTTATTGAAGTTGAGCGTAAAAAACAGTCCGATGCAGAAGCAAAAATTAAAATTCTTAATGAACAAGCAGCAAAACTAAAATCATAAGATTTTTCAAAACACTTTAATGGTTATTTAGTGTTCGCAAGAACCGAGTTTACGAGCTCAGTGCAGCTAAAACGTCAAAACTAAAGTGTTACATTGAGCCTTGTTGAAATGCTTTATTCACCTTATTATTATTATTATTATTATTATTATGGTGTTTATGTGTTACTTGCAGTCGGTTTAAGTGTTGAAAACCAGGTAGTTTTATTTAGGGCAAACGCATACTTTCTTTATTCCAATAATTTTAAATGTTTATAATGATTTTGAGTCTGAAGGACTCATTTATTTTAAACTTTGACTGAACGTAGTGAAAGTAAAGTGTTAAAATATGCAGATGAATCTCTTTTGGCATGACTTTTTGGTGCATAGCAATCCAAAAATCATGACAAAAGAAAAGTGTGCGTTTGCCTAGCGTTTTAGCTGCGCTGAGCCTGTAAACTCGGTTCTTGTAAAGAATATATAATAATCAATGAATGAATGATTGGAATATGATTTTTTTGTAATCGTTTGGTGTGGATAAGTGAAATAAGGTTTTTTAAACATTACTTATAATGTAGATGACCAATATTTTTTTATCTGTCTTTTGAGATTTATGCATAAAAATTCATTACATTTGTTTACAAACAATTAGTTTTACCAATTAATGATTGCTGTAATTGTCGATATGATGTTTCTTTTCAAATAACTTTTATATCTATTTATGCAGATTTAAAGTAACTAAAGAGTGCAAAATTGTTGTAAAAAACGCCAAAGTATGAAATTGACTCTGTTTTATAAGTTGCTTAAAATTGTATTATTTTTGGAGCTTGTTGTACTTTATTTTTCATATTCCCTTTACATCTCTCCAATAAATAATAAGGTTTTTTATGCTTGTGATACAATTTATCATAATTTTGATACAAGCTTTTATCAGGGACCACCCGAATATAAACCTAAACCAATTGCAAGTTTGAGTTTAGAAGAATTGTGGTCTTATTATTTGACAAATCCTTGCTATTTGCCTTTGATTAAGGATTCTTCGTTATGGGAACCAGGTAAAAATATAGGTTTTAATTATGCGGATTTGTGCAACGACTCTTTGCCATCTGATCACACTTACAGAAATAGATATTTGGTTGGAGATTTTAATGTTATCGACAATAAGGGAAATACGCATAGCTTACAGGAAGTTTATCCTAAGATGATGGATCTTAGAGATTTTGACAACATCCCAATTGATATTTTGAGACGACTTGATTCTTTAAAATACGGAACCAAAGCTTATGATTCGGTTTTACAAACAATCGATACTGTTTTGTCAAAAGAATCGGCAAGTATATTAATGAATTTTCTTTCAAAAGTATGGAGTTATAAAATGTTGCCGATTTCACGTGATTATTCATTTTATTGGAGTTCGCTATTTTCTGCTGGACAGTATGTGGTTTTGTGTGAGGCTTGCGAAGATACATTAATTATGATATCAAAATTTGCAACATCGGCAAAACGTTTGAATATCGGGCATCGGACAAATGAGGAAGGGCTTATAACAGAGTATTATTACACAGATTTACCAATTGGACGATACCGAAATTATTACGCTGGTCTCAATACTGTTAGCTCTAAGCATTGGGAATATGGACGTTTTTATGACCTATTAGATAAATTGCGAGATGAAGAACTTGGTGGTGGACATAACAGGATTGTGATGTACCGCAATAAAGTTGAACTTTCAAATTTCTTACTTTTAGTTCCACATCCTGATTATCCTAAAGCTATGAAAAATAATGGAATACATGAAGTTGCTCTCAATGATGTTGCCAGAGGTATGCTTGGTACTGCAAATAGTGTAGGGTGTTTGAGAGTCTCCGATTTCGCTGCAAAATTTTTAAGATGGTGGACACCGCAAGATTGTAAGTTATTTATCGCTTATAATGATACTTGCTACGATAATCGAATTGAATATGAGGGGAATATCCTTGACTATTTACCGTTTAAAACCGAGCAAGAAGGACTTGATTTTAGAAAATGGATTAACACTTTTTACCCATATTATGCTAAGATACTTGAAATAGACGAAGAAGGTAGCTACCGAAATGGATATATTATTGACGGATATTATCACTTTAAAGACGAATACGATAATTGTCTTGTAAACAAAGAGTTACAACAAGAGTAATAGATATGATTCTGACACTTATTGGTTTACTCCTTTCAGTCGTGAGCTCGTAGCAGAGCTACTCGGTTATCGGTTCATCAGTTTTGTAAAGAAGTGCCGATTACCCATTGATGTGAGGATGAGATGCGGTATCACAGAATCACTGCATCACAGCATCACATATTGACAGATGCTATTTTATTTTATCAAAAAGAATCCTCCTGCAACTCCTAAAAAGCATAAAACTAGGCTTAGAGCAATATACAATAAAGCAAGATTATAATTTTGCGAATTAAAAAGCTGTAAGTTTTCCCACGCAAAAGCCGAAAAGGTAGTAAATCCGCCGCAAAAACCTATTGCTAAAAGATATTTTAAATCAGATGTCTCTGCGTTGTTTTTTTGTAAATATGCCAAAACGATACCAATTAAAAAACTTCCAACAATATTTACGATAAGAGTAGAAATCGGAATTTTTAGATTTAAATATTTATCAGATATTTGTGAAATAATGAACCGTAAAATACTACCAATTCCTCCTCCTAAACCTACAAGTATGATTTGCTTAAACATGAAATAATATATTTTTGTGCAAAATAATCAATTTTGTGCAATACAAATGAGTAATTTTCATATATTTGTACTAATCCAATGAAAAGAATGCGAAAACCTCATGTTCGTAAACATTTTTTTTGCTGATTGCATTACTTATAGTAAAGTTTCACAAAGTTGTTAATTGAAATTAAATAGCGTTTTTGAAAGATTTTCAAGTATGAAGAATAACATTAGCATATTATTATTAACTGCATTATTGTTAGGTTCTAACAATATTAAAGCTCAGTATGTTTATGATGAGAATTTCTGCGATTCGATATTTTTGAAAGCTCAGGATTATAGTGCTTTTGGAAAAATTGATTCTGCCTTATTTGCTTTTAACCAATCTTTACAATGTTACTCTCAACTAAAGAATCATAAAAGATGTGGAGAAACTTTTAATCAGATAGCAATTATTTATCGTGATAAAGGAGAATATACCGTAGCTCTTGACTATTTTCAGCAATCGCTTGATGTGCATGTGTCGATAAATAACCAACAGGGAATTGCACAGACAAACAACAGTTTAGGAATATTATACATGGCATGGCATAAATATGACTACGCTTTGCAATATTATAATAAAGCTCTTCAGATTTATAAAACCTTAGACTTCGATATTAAAGTAGCCGATGTCTTGAATAATATAGGATTGATTTATAAGTATCAAAGTGATTTAGATAAGGCACTGGAGTGCTTTTCTGAGTCATTAACTATCAGACAAAAAAATAATGACGAATATAAAATTGCAGTTTCTCTACATAATATCGGTACAGCTTATGCTGCAAAAAAAGAGTATTATGTCGCATTGGAGTATTATCAAAAGGCATTTGAAATAAACAATAAAAATGATATTAAAAAGGAAATTGCTATTTCACTAAATGCGATTGGAAATGTCTATATGAATTTAGGTGATTATAAATTGGCTACCGAATATTTTAATAAAGGTTTAGAGATTGCTCTTGCGATTAAGAATGCTCAAATGACAATTACATTGTATGAGAATATGACTCTTAATTATGCTGCACTGGGTGATTATGATAGCTTTAGAGGTTATTTCGATTTGTATTTAGGATACTATGACTCAATCTATAATATCGATAAACATAGACAATTTCTTGAATTGCAAACAATTTATGAAACCGAGAAAAAAGAACAAAAAATCCAAAGTCTTAATCGTGAAATAGAATCTCGAAAAATTAACAATCGCAAAAATGGGCTTATTCTTATATTGGTATTTTCACTATTAATAATATTGCTTGGTTTTGCTGTTTATTTTTATCGAAGTATTCGTCTAAAATCTGAATTAAGAATTAAAGACTTGAATCAACGTCTGCTAATTTTGCAAATGAACCCACATTTTATTTTTAACTCTTTAGGTGCAATTCAGGATTATATTCTAAATGAAGATCCGTTAAAAGCGAGTACATATCTCTCTAAATTTGCCAGTTTAATGCGAATGATATTAGAAGATTCAAAAAAAGACTATATCAAACTTGCAAGCGAAATAGAAATGCTTGAATACTATCTTAATCTCCAAAAAATAAGATTTCAACTTGTCTTTGATTATGCAATACAGATTGAAGATAGTATTGATCCAGACTTTTTTTACATTCCCCCAATGATAATACAGCCATTTGTGGAAAATGCTATTAAACACGGTTTATGCGGAATGCATGAAAACGGTTTAATTAGTATAGATTTTAGAAAAGAATCAGAAAAACTAATTGTTGAGATTAAAGATAATGGTATTGGAATAAAAAATTCTTTAAAAAAATTAAAGTCAGAGCATTTGTCCATGGCTATTGATATTACAAAAGAAAGACTTTATTTGCTGCAAAAGAAACACAAAGAAAAATGCAGGGCTGTTATCTCGAATAGGGAGGATGGAGGTACAATTGTTGTTTTAAACTTACCAATAGTTAACGAATTATTTATAAAAGCTTATGATTAGAATTGTTATAATTGATGATGAGGATTCTGCTGTCCATACAATTGAAAAAATTATTTTACTAAGTGATGAAGATGTAGAAGTTCTTGGTGTTGCTAAATCGGTAAAAGAAGCTAAGATGCTTATTAATAGCACATCTCCCGATCTTGTATTGTTGGATATTGAGCTTCAAGATGGAACTGGATTTGATCTTCTTGAAGAATTAGAAAACATTCGTTTTAAAGTTATTTTTATTACCGCATCTGATGAATATGCTTTAAAAGCATTTAGGTATAGTGCGTTAGATTATATTGTGAAACCTATTGACCCAGATGATTTAATAAAATCTTTATCGCGAATTGATAAAAATGATAGTATCGTTAATATTGAGCTGCAAATGAAAGTTTTAATTGAAAATTTTAATAAAATTAATGATAATGCAAAAACGACATGCCCATTAATCTTGAAAACTTGCGATGCTATACATGTTGTTAATATTAATGAAATCGTACGCTGCGAATCTTATAGGAATTATACAACTTTTTATATTGATAGTGGTGAAAAAATTCTAGTATCAAACACTTTAAAAGAATATGAAAAGCTCCTACCTGAAAAATGTTTTCTAAGGGTTCATAATTCTCATTTAATAAATATTTCAAAAATCAGAAAATATGAAAAACATAATAGCGGCTATCTGATTATGACAGATAATTCAAGAGTGCCTGTGTCTCAAAGAAAACGCGATATCTTGTTTAACTGTCTTGATAAAATGATGAAATTGTAATAATACGTTTATTCACTCAATCGACACTATTAATAATTACTCCATTGCATTTGTTTTTCTTAAATATCTAATAAAAAAGATATGCGTAAATTTGATTTGTAAGCTGAATCAAATAATAATAAAAACAAAAAAATATGAAAACTACACTTAATACAACAATGATAGTGGTGATTACTATTGTTATCAATATCTTTTCTGCAATTGCAGCTTTTGGGCAATGTTATACTTGGAAATGGGCTAGTAATTCCGACTCCCCTGATTATTCCATGAAATGGGATTTTGCTAAAGATATTGCCACAGATAATTCAAATGATCTTATTGTAGTAGGAGAATTTACTGCGGAGGAGTTAGTTTTTGGAACTACTGTTTTAACAAACTCTGCGGTAAATAGATACGAGATATTTGTTGCCAAGTTTGATGAGTCTGGGAATGTATTATGGGCTAAAAATGCTGTCGGAAGTCAAGACGATTTTGTTACATCAGTTGCAACAGACCAGAATGGAGATATTTATGTTACAGGATATTTTAACAGTTTGACTATAGATTTTGGCACAAAAACTTTGACAAACACAGGACTTAACGATGTTTTTATTGTAAAATATAATGGTGATACTGGAGAGGTAATGTGGGCAAAAAGTGTAGTTGGTGCAGGTGATGATTATGCTATGGATTTATCTTGTGATTATGCTGGAAATATTTATGTTACAGGTTATTTTAATCAAGATGACAATCTTACTTTTGGTTCAATAATTCTCACTAAACCTTGTCATAATCAAGATATGTTTTTGGCTAAGTATAATTCGGCAGGAAATGTACAATGGGCATTGTGTGCAGAAGAGAGTTATTGGGGTGGAGCAAAAGGACTTAGCCTGACTACTGATAACGAATCAAATATTTATGTAACAGGAACTTATCAATGGGAATCGATAAGCTTTGGAACAACTACTTTGTCTTATGATATTGGAAATGGTGAACAAATGTATCTCGCAAAATATAATACATCGGGAACACCTATTTGGGCAAAAAAAGCAACTGGCGTTAATAATTATGGTGGTAACGCAAATGCACCACGTTGTGTCGAAGCAGATAATGAGGGTAATGTGTATGTAACTGGTTATTTCGATGTAGATGAGATAAGTTTTGGGACGCTTAGTTTAAGTTCTGGCACTGTTCCGGCTGCTGATGTGTTTCTTGTAAAATACAGCTCTGCTGGTAATCCTTTGTGGCTTAGAGGAGCTAGTGCTTCAGGAATGAGCAATAATTATGGCAAAAGTGTTTATCCCGATAAAAACGGAAATGTATATCTTACAGGAAATTTTTCTTCTACTTCAATTGGTTTTGGTTCAGTTGTACTAAATAATGCCAACACTAATAACTCACCAGATATTTTTATTGTAAAATATGATGGAACCGGAAATATTAAATGGGCAGAATCTTATGGAGGTAGCGAAGATGATGAAGCAGCGTCTATTTTGATGAATGATTATGATAATATCTATTTTTGCGGTAGTTTTAAAAGTGCTAGTTTAAGTTTAGATGCAACAACACTTGCAAATAAAGGTGGAGCTTCTAATAATTATGATTTGTTAATCGGGAAACTTAAAAACAGTATTACACCAAGTTTTAACGTGTCTGATGTTTTATGTTACGGAGGAAATGATGGAAGTATAGATTTGACTTTGTCTAATGGAACTTCCCCTTATGGCATTAATTGGTCAAGTGGACAAGTTGTCGAAGATATTTCAAATCTTATTGCTGGAAACTATAAGGTAACAATTACAGATGCAAACGAGTGTGTTAAAATTGATTCTACAATTGTTAATCAACCTGATCAGTTGCTTTCAAATGTAATTTCTACTACTAATGTAACTTGTTACGGTGGAAGTAACGGTTCTATTGATCTTGATGTCTCGGGCGGAACTATTCCTTATTCATATCATTGGTCTGACCTTAGCAGTACTCAAGATATTGTTGATATTACAGCTGGCAATTATCAAGTAACCATAACTGATAATAATGATTGTACTATTACTGAAAGTGCAGTTATTACTCAACCAGCAGAAATTATTATATCTGATGGAAATATTACAAATATTTCTTGCTATGGTGAAATTGATGGTGGTATTTCTATTACTATTGAAGGGGGGGAAATCCCTTATACTTGTGAATGGTCAAATGGTGCTTTTGGGCAAACAATTTCTAATCTTCAACCGAATAATTATACTGTAACAATTACTGATGCTAATTTTTGCATAAAAAATGAAACATTTACTGTAACTCAGCCTGATATTTTAGAAAGTAGCATTAGTTCATCTGATGTTCTTTGTTTTGGAGGTTCTGACGGCGGCATTGTGCTTACTCCAATAGGAGGTACAGAGCCTTATAGTTTTATTTGGTCTAATGGCTCTAATGAACAAAATCCTGCAAATTTATCAATCGGAACATATACTGTTACAATTAGTGATAGTAATGATTGTACAACTATAAATTCGGCTGAAATAAATCAACCGACTGAATTATTGATTGATATTATCTCAATAGTTGATGTGAAATGTTTTGGGGACAATAGTGGAAGTATTAATATAAATGTGTCGGGAGGTGTTAGCCCTTATGTTTATGAATGGTCTAATGGAAGTAATCAAGAAGATATTAATAATATTCTGGCTAATCAATATTTTGTTACTGTTACTGATACGCATGAATGCACTGTTGTTGTTGATGCAATTGTTCTTCAACCTGACGAAATTACGTTGTCTGTTATTGACATTACAAATGTTTCGTGTTATGGTGAAGCGGACGGTGCTATTGATATAGAGATTTCTAATGGATATGAACCTTATACTTGTGAATGGTCTAATTCAGCTATTACGCCAGATATTGATAATTTGGTTGCAGGTACATATATTTTGACGATTACCGATTCTGAAAATTGTACGAAAATTGAAACGCTTGAGATTCTTCAACCCGAAGTTTTGGAAAGTAGCATTGATGTGAATGATGTGCTTTGTTATGAAGGAGAAGACGGTAGTATCGACCTCACTGTAACAGGAGGAACTGTTCCGTACTCTTTTTTGTGGTCTAACGGAGAAAGCACCGAAGGTCTTAACGGACTGATAGTCGATAATTATAGTGTAACTATTACTGACGATAATGATTGTTCAACTATTAATTCGGGTGAAATCACTCAACCTGATGAATTACTAACAGACATTACAATTATAAATCAAGTAACTTGTTTTGGTGCAAATGATGGAGAAGTTATATTAAATGTTACAGGGGGAATATCGCCATACTCGTTTTTGTGGTCTAATGGTTCAGATGAGCAAAATATTAGCGATTTAATTGCTGGTGAGCATTTTGTTACAATTACCGATTATAATGCTTGTAGCACAATTAATTCAGTTGAAATTACTCAACCTGATGAAATCGAAATTACTTATACTGTGAGTGATGTGATTTGTTATGGTGGTAATAGTGGTCAAATAGACTTATTAGTGCTTGGAGGTGTTGCTCCTTATGTTTTTGATTGGTCGAATGGCGCGAATACTGAAGATATTTCAGGAATTAATGCTGGAGTTTATATAATTAATGTAACTGACCAAAATTCTTGTGCCCAAACAACAGAAATAATAGTTAATCAACCTGATGCACTTGAATTGAGCTTTATTACTAATCACATTTGCTGGGGAGAGGCAAGTGGGGAAATAGATTTATCTGTAAGTGGAGGTGTAGGTACATATTCTTATTCGTGGTCTAACGGTGCATTAACAGAAGATATCGCCGAATTGATAGCTGGAGAATACCATGTTACTGTTACAGATGATAACGCCTGTACTACTACTAATTTTACAGCTATTTTGCAAGCGACTACTCCTATTGAGATTGTTGCTGAAAGCAGTGATGTACTTTGTTATGGGGAAAATACTGGTAGTATTGCACTCAGTGTTACTGGAAGTGTGCCGCCGTATTTGTATTTGTGGTCAAATGAATCAGAAACAGCTGAAATTGATAATTTATCTATCGGTAGTTATACTGTTACTGTTACCGATTTTATAGCCTGTACAGAAACCGTTACAGTTTTTATTGACGAACCCGATCCTTTGAATATTAACTTTACTTTTACAAATACTGATTGTTATGGTTTAGCAGGAGGTAATATTGATATCGATGTAAGCGGTGGTATAGCACCTTACACATATTATTGGACAAATGGTGCATCAACCGAAGATATAGATGAATTAAATGCTGGTTTTTATTCTGTATTTATTGTGGACAATAATAATTGTGTGATTAATGAAAGTGCGGAAATTACACAGCCAGAGCCTCTTAGTGTTAGTTTTGAGGTGCAAAACACTTGTTTTGGACATAATAACGGGAATATAATATCAACTGTTATTGGAGGTACTGCACCATATAGCTTTTTATGGGATAATGATGATGAATTATCTAATATCGAAAATTTGTCTGCCTCAACATATATTCTTACAATAACCGACAATAATAATTGTGAAATTATTTCGTCAGCAAACGTAGAAGAAACAGATGCTGAAATCGAAATAGAATATTCAAGTACAGATGTTTTATGCTATGGCGAAAATACTGGTTCAATAGAATTATTGCTCATCGGAGGTTCTGCTCCTTATTCAATTCAATGGTCAAATGGTGCAAACACTGAGACTATTAACAATTTGAGTGCTGGAGATTATAATGTAACTGTTAGCGATAATTTTGGCTGTATTACAACTAATAATATTCTTATAAATGAAACTTCTGAACTTTTAATTGATTTTGATATGGTTATCGATTCGGCAGGAAATTGCCAGGGACAACTTACTGCTATTGTAGAAGGAGGGACATTCCCGTATTCGTATAACTGGTACGATCCGCAAATGCAGACAACAATGGTTGCCGATAGTTTGTGTGGAGGTTATTATTTTGTGATTGTTCATGATAGTAATAACTGTAGTGCTTCTGACATTGCTTTTGTTGAAACAGGTACAGCTGGGGTCGCTCTATTAAATTCGCAAATTGGTATTGAAGTATTTCCAAATCCTGCAAAAGACGTATTGTATATTGATTTTACTGATGGAACAAACTTTGTGCTTAAAATATTTAGTATTACTGGTCAGATAGTAATGGAAAAACTATTGCATGACGGAGTTAATGCTATTGATATTAGCACAATTGGACATAAAGGAATCTTTCTTTTACAGATTTTCAATCAAAATGGAAAACTTGTTTACGTTGCAAAGCAAGTCATAAAATGATATGCACAGGGTATTTAAAAACTTGTTCGATTTGGTTTTAAACTTGAATTACTTCTAATCTATAAACCGTTTAACTGAAAACCTAAGGCTGTTGCCAGAGACTTTTTTACATATTAATACATCTTATAATTTAATTTGATATGATTTTAAAGAATTATTTTTTAAATTTGTTGTGTATAATATTTTAATGCTTCTAATTATGAAAAAAGTTTTATTATTTCCTGTTTCAGTTTTCATGTGTCTTTTTGCTTATGCTCAAGCAGAAATAGTGCTTAGTTTTGAAATCAGTCAAAGTGGTTCGCAGCTATTGTTGGACAGTGTTTTGATTGAAAATCAAACAAACTCAACGGACACAATAATACGTTGGCCTAAAAATAGTCTAACAATAGATGTGCTTACGGGAATAGAAAGTAATTCTGCTGATGTAAATAGTTTGCAGGTAATGCAAAATTATCCTAATCCTTTTGATGAAAAGACATATATTAATGTGTATAATCCGACAAACGAAATAAGCATTAATGTTTACGATATTTCTGGGAAACTGATACTTAAAGAGAAAATGCCAACTAATTCAGGTATTAACAGTTTCGTTTTTACGCCAGGAGCAGATACTCATTATTTGGTGAGTTTTAATAATGGAAAGTCGGAACAAACTATTAAAATGCTTCATAATGGAAGGAGCAATAGAGAATGTAAAATAGAATATTTGTCGTTTGAAAAAGTATTGACTAAAAAAAATATTAAGGAAGCTGGTTTTACCTATTCGGAAAATGAAATTCTTAATTTCACATCTTATACTTCGGCTTGCTTGGGCGTTGAAACTGTTACTGTAAGTGACAGTCCAGTTATTAGTGATACTATTACTTTTGATTATACGGATTTGATGGATATCCAACCCGACAAACCCGAATTTCTTACAACGCAAGTTACCACTTCTGAAATTATTTGGAATTGGTCGGCTGTAAATGGTGCTGACGGATATAAATATAATACTATAAATGATTATGAAACTGCGACAGATAATGGAGCTGTTTCTGAGTTGGAGTTAAGTGAATTGTCTGCAGGATTAAATTACCATTTATTTGTCTGGGCATATAATGAGTGTGGGCAATCGTTTCCTTTGCACATCGTTGAAGCAACCACAACAACTGCTTTAGAAATTGATGAAAATAATTTAATAGTATCCGGAACAGCGGGACAGGATTTTGAACTTATGTATATTT
This sequence comes from Bacteroidales bacterium, assembly GCA_028701945.1. Lineage (GTDB taxonomy): Bacteria > Bacteroidota > Bacteroidia > Bacteroidales > ML635J-15 > Bact-19. The sequence continues at coordinate 4,639 of JAQVPT010000033.1, read as the reverse complement.
GTGAGCAGCCCGATTCTATTGTTTTACGAAATCAATCTTTAAATGTAAATCTCGAAGAGGATAATTTGCAGTTACTTATCGATAGAATGAAAACAACTGTTTTGGGCGAAGGTGTTGGTATTGCAGCTCCTCAAATAGGAATAAATCGTAATGTTATTTGGGTACAGCGGTATGATAAAGGAACGATAATGATTAAACCATGGGAAGTGTATTTTAATCCTGTTATTACTGCATACTCTGATACTATTGCTTATAGAGATGACGGATGTCTTTCCGTATCAGGTGATTGTGTTAGTCAATACGATATTGTTGGCAAATCTTATCGTTCAGTTTGGATAGACGTTCAGTACTATGATATAAATGGTAATTTTGTAAAAGAGAGGATTAGTCAACCATATACAGCTCATATTTTTCAACACGAAATTGACCATCTTAATGGAATAATGTATTTTGACCGCCAAGTAGAAGAGGTGCCTGGTAAATTTGTGATTATTGACGGCGATTCGTATGAGGGATTACCACCAATTGATTAATCATTATATGACTTAGGTTTTTGTTTGATAATTCCTAAGTTCTTGATATATATATGTTTAGAGATAGGAACGATAATTGATGTAGTTCTAAGAATGTTTTTGAAATAGATTTGAAATGTGTTATGAGTAAAAAAGTTTTTATACTGTTAATATTTATTAATTCTTTCGCATTATTTGCGAAATCCCAATGTAATAATTATCAATATTATATTTTGGAGTCCGTATCTAATTTATATGATGTGTCGAATAATACTTATGACTCTTTTATAATGATACGTCATGCCTTTGAAGAAGATGATTTTAATCTAATGCAAGAATACTCTGATAGTGCAAATGATTATATTGAAATGCTTACTAGCTCAGCCTACAATGCAAAAACATCAATTGATTTGGCATATAATGCAGCCGAAATGTGCTATTGTTTAAATGGTCAAAAAGAAGCAGGAGATTTAATAGATAAATCTGATATTATTTATGACAATAGTAAAGAAATTCACAAACTTTATAAGAAAAATCTAAAGGCAAATAATAAAGAAATATCAAAACGATATATTTTTCAAATTATGGAACTTTTAGAGAACACACAAACGGTTTGTGATAAAGCCTCGAAAGATTGTGTAGATGCACAAGAGGCTTGTTATTAGGAATTTGCTTTTATTAACCGCATATCAAATTTAAAACAATTGACTTTATCGGATTAATGATGATACCAGTTTATAAAACAATGTGCAATGTGCAATTTTCAATAAACTTGTTGATTTACAATCCATTAGGAATTGTTAAAAATCCTGAAGGATTGACAACATTATAAAAAAATAGCTTTACAAAACCATATAAACCCTGAATGGGGCAGGGGAAACTCATATTTTTATAGTTCTACAATCACTACGAATTGTACAAACATTCTGAGCCAGCCAACTGGCTGGCTCAATTATTTTAACTCATGACCGAACGTAGTGAAAGTCATGGGTTAAAACTGCAGTACAATAGCTTTTGGCATGTGTTTTTGGTGCTTTTGCAACCCAAAAACCATGACAAAAGATTTTTTACGTTAAAAGGATGCGTTTGACCTGCTTATTTTATTTTCCTCTTGTGCCATAGATTTTCGGATAAAAAGTAGAAATAACGTTTATATTAAAGTCATAATTGTATTCATGTCCAAACTCGGCGTAGAAACGCATATTTGCACCAAATTTATTAAGCAAATTTTCTACCCAAGTTTGATGAATGATTAGTTTATTTCCAGAAATGGAATAGACAGTGCCTTCAATTAATAATATTTGTAAAAAATTTTATTAGCGTAATATGAGTTTAAATGCTCTACAAACATTGTGTCTGTCAGAAAACTATTTCTTAGTCAAGAGTTTTATTTCAGACTCTACTTAATTACATTTACCCACATCCCTTTAGTCCGTGCATAATTAGAATCATCATACATAGTTTCGCACATTACCGAAGGAAGATAGTATTTACCTTCAAAACTAGCATTAAGCAGAACCCTGTATGTGTATGTGTAGTTTTTATTCATATCGAAATATGTGAGAACTCTGTCGTCCCTAATATCCTGATATGTGAAATATGAATCTTGACCTAAGTCTAGAGTTAACATTCGAGAATTTATAATCTCCCAACCTGAAGGAAATATTTGTGAAAGTGCTATGTTCTCAAGATTATTTATTCCAGAAGTATTTTTTAGTGTAACAGTAGCAACAAAATCTGTTCCCTGAGGAATAGTCGTAATATTAATTGGGTTTCCGTTAAGGTATGTGTATTTTATATCCATATTAATATTAGATGATGCAGCTGTTTCGCTTCCTGTTTCTGGAATACCTTTACGTACAATTCTTACAAATATCATTGCATCGCTTTCAGATTTAAGACTAAATGTATTTGTTTCTCCTTCTGTAATAGCTAATTCGGCTTTAAATACCGGTTTTGCAGTATTTGCTGTCGCTGTTTTGCCATTTATAGTATATGTACAGTTTATATTTCCTGAAGTCGAATATTTCTTTACAAATTTAGATGCAGCCATAAGAGCATAAGCGGTAGTCTGCGTAGATGTATATCTTTCTGAACCCATTACTTCCGAAATGTCTTTAAGAACTAAAAATGCTTTTTCTTTTTCGCCGAGTTCAATAAGTGTCTCCAAAATCATGGCTTTATCTCTCGTAGAAGAACCGAATGTTCCTGCCAACTCAAAATAAACTGGTACATCTGTGCTTAGTTTTGCTATCATTTGTTTAGCGATACTTTCTTTGCCGCTAACTGCATACGCCGAAGCGAGACGCCAAACTGCGGTACGTGTTAGTTTAGACTCTTTTAAGCGATTCATTGCACTCATATCTGCGTTACCAGCAATTGCCAATGTATATAATCGGTAGGCTTGTGTTAATTGAGAGTTTGTGCCGTCATTTGTCCATTTAGATGCTTTTTCTTTCTGATATCTTAACCAATTTGTTTTGAGGTTTCCTGGTATGGAATAACCAGCTTTTTCGGCTTCAATCATAAAATGTCCACAATAATTAGTTGCCCAATATGAAACATTGTTGCCTCCAGGCCAATATGCAAATCCACCATTAGCCATCTGATATCTTGATAATTTGTTTAAGCATACATTAATATTATTTTGAATTTCTGCTTTTTTTGTGTTATCAAGTTCTATCATATTTTCGAGATATAATTGTGGAAAAGCTGCTGAGACAATTTGTTCTAAACAACCGTGAGGATAGGATAGGAGGAAGTCGAGTTTTGCCTCAAGATTCATTGGTGGGATATTGTATAACTCCAAGAAAACGCTATTGGTTCCAAGTATTCCTTTTACGTCAAAAGTTTTCTCGTAAGTTTTATTGCTACTTACACCATCAATCACGTCTGTTGCCATAATGTTGGCATGTTTTACATCCATTTCAATATTATACTTGGATATGTGATTCCCAGATTTTGCAGTAATTTCAATTGTTGCAACACCTGTTTTAGTCCCTGATTTTAAATCAAAATCAATATATTTTTCACCTTCTTTACTAAAATTAATGGTTTTGGTTACATTGCCATCAACTCTTAAGATGTTATTTGTTTTTACTGTGATACTAACGTTTTTAACGTCATTTTTCATTGCAAAAACAGTAACTGGAAGTTTAAAACTTTCGTTTGTGCCTAATTTTCGTGGTCCCGAACCTAAAATCATAAGAGGTTTTTTTACCGCAGTGGTTTTTTCAGCCGAACCATAAGAATTTCCTTCTGCAGCTATAATCATTGTTCTTACCGAACCAATATATTGCGGTAATTGAATCTCATGTTTGTTGACACCACCAGCTGATAACGTAAATGGTCCAATAAATCTTACCATAGGTTTAAAACGGATAGCTTGAGCAAGTTCTTCGGGCGACATTCCTTCACTACCACCACCTATACTAATCATTTTGCCAGCATCTATTTTAAACGCACCAATAACCCATTTGTAAATATCCCAAGTTCTAACACCGAGAGATTGTTTGCTGTAAAAGAAAGACCAAGGGTCAGGAGTTTTAAATCCTGTCAAATTAAGCAGTCCTTCGTCAACCATTGCAATGGTATAAGTCATTGTTTTGCCAGCTGATTCGCGAACCTGAATTTGAACTTTACTTTCTGCTAAAAGCTCATCAGCCATAATAATCACGGGGTTAATGTGTGATGCAGGATTTTCGACAAATACTGGAACAATCCCGTACATTCGGATAGGTCGGTCGTTATACGTTTTTCCATGTTCCTGAATAAAGCTAATATTGACATATACATTTGGTGCCATATTTTCGGTAGCCTCAAAGCTAAAATCAAGGCTGCTTCCGTCTGTTTCTTGCCAAAAAGTTTTTATGACAGATGCTCCATTTTCGATACTTACTAATGCTTTGCCCGAGCCAGTAGGTATGCTGATACTTACGGTTTCTCCAACATTGTAGGCTTCTTTGTCAGTTTTGAAATTAAGTAAATCAATTGCATAACTGTCGGTTGCATCAGAGGTGTTTGCGTACTTACTTGCATATATCTTCATTGAGCTTGTATGTCCGTCTTTTAAGTCTTTAACAACAATTAGATAATCTCCACTTTCATCAAAATTTATTTTTGCAGTC
>JAQVPT010000284.1 GCA_028701945.1 Bacteroidales bacterium | reverse complement strand
AATACTGTCTTTAAATTCAATTGAAGGCAGCTCATGAAATTTACGTAAATTATACGGAATTAAACTTTGGGCTATCGATGTTTTTGGGAAAACTCCTTCGTTTAGAGACAGCATTATCACTCTGTCGAAATCTAAGGAACGAGTTTCAAGAAATCCGAGAATTTGCAATCCATTTAAAGGTTCTCCTTCAAAAGCAAGATTTAAACTCCGCAAAAAATTATTCACGAGTTTTAAATAGATATTATTTGATTCGAATTGAATTTTCTCATCACTAATACAATCCTTTAAAGCGACCAATCTTGCGAGAATACGGTTTAAAAACTCTGCTTCGAGAATAAAATCATCAGAAGTTGATATTTTAGATAGAATTTGAGTGCAAATATTGGGTAAATATGTTGCAAATGAAGTAAGAGTTTCGTTTTGCGGACAAAAAATCAATTTTAGTATTTCGCTCCCAGCAAATTCGTCAGCATCAACATATATTGTTTTTTCTCTTGTGATTTTATTTTTCAACTCTAAAGCTTTGTACCCATCAATAAGCTGAATAAAAGTATGGTTTAGAATTGCAAATACATCTTTAAAATAAAATTTAGTATTAGCGTCCTTAGCTCGATATCGTTGTTGCAGCATCATTAAATGATTTACAAACGCAGCCGACATAGTGTTTTTAACAGGAAATCCCATAGAGATATTATATGTTTCAATACTTTCTGGTATCGAGTACATCAATGGAATTAGTAGATTTTCGTCTCCAAGCACAATTGCAGTTTTTTGTGGGTCAAAGCCGTCTTGTTTTATCCATTCTTCAAGAATTTCTGGGATAAGTTTAACTTGACTAATCGGTGAAGGTGCCATTATTACTTCGATATCTTTAGGAATATTATTAATATTGTCAACTATTCCAATATTTGAATATGGCGGATATTTACGTATATTTTCCCTGATAAACCTGCCAGCTTCTTGATATTTATCTTTAAGATAATATTGGTCTGCATCCCAAAAAAACTGTGTATTAGAACTGGATTTTATTACATTTAGCAAATGTTTCTCGCATTTATTTAAAGCATTAAATCCCACAACAACATAATCAGAAGACTTAAAACTTAAAGAAGAAATTGACTCAGCAACATCTTTATAAATCATGCCTTGATAAGCAATATTTTCCTTTCGAAGATTTTGCTTAAAGTCTGAATAAATTGCATACATGGCTTGCCACAATTCCAAAAAACTCTGTTTGTGGGTGCTAATCTTAGCTTGATTTACATTATACCAGAATTTTTTTATGATTTCGATAGATTCTTCTTCGTAGCCATCAAACTTCTGGTCTATTTCTTTAATGTCAACAATAGTTTCGAACATTTTTTGAGCATCGACAAGATATTTATCTATATCATCAAAATCGTTCAATATTATTTCTCCCCAATAGTAAAAGTCGTCGAAGCTTTCTTTGGAATCGGTGTGTTTAATAAAGGTTTTATATAATTTATAAATCAGCGTTATATCTTCTGCCAAAGCAAGTTCGGAGTTCTCGTAAAACACATCTTGTATCGGCGTTATTTTTGGGAGCCATATAGTTTTATCGGTAAGTTCTGTTAGATTCTTACGTAAAAACAGACCTGTTCTACGGTTTGGAACAATTATTTCAAGTTCTTTGGTGTTTTTAAATTCTTTTAGAATATGTTCAGCGACTTCTGTAAGAAAACTCTTCATATCATATACCTTTATTTATAAGATAAAAATCTGCCAAAGCAATTGCCGTGATAGCCTCGACTATAACAGGCACTCTTAAAGCATAACAAACATCATGGCGCCCTCTAATTTCAAACTCGGACATTTTATTTGTCTTAAAATTGAATGTTCTTTGCTCTTTACTAATACTTGACGAAGGTTTAAAATATAATCTAAAACAAATTGTATTCCCATTTGAAATTCCTCCATTTATCCCACCTGCATTGTTTGTTGCTGTAGTTCCATTTTTATCGATAAAGACATCATTAAATTCTGAGCCTTTCAATTTTACAGATATAATTCCTTCACCAAACTCAATTGCTTTAAGCCCTGGAATTGAGAAAGCAAGATGTGAGATTACAGATTCGACTGAGTCAAAAAATGGTTCTCCATAACCTGCATTTACATTATCGGCAATGCACTCAACAACTCCACCAATTGAATCACCTTGTTCTATAGCTAATTCGACAGCTTTTTCGATATCTTTACTTCCACCAGCTTCGATAAGTTTTGCTTGGATATTAATATTTTGAAGAATTTTCTTTGCTATTACTCCTGCAGCAACCAATGGCAATGTTAGTCTGCCCGAAAAATGTCCGCCACCAAGTGGATTATTAAACCCATTCGACTTAATGTTTGCAGTAAAATCGGCATGTCCAGGACGATAAAATCCATCAAAATTATAATCTTCGGAGATTATATTATCATTTAAAAATGATATTGCGATTGGCATTCCTGTAGTAAAACCTTTATAAACGCCACTTTTAATATTGGGTTTATCAGTTTCTATTCTATCTGTTGTACCAACTTTTCCAGGTGTTCGGCGGGCGATATCATTTTCAAAATCATCAACTGACAATTTAATACCCGAAGGACATCCGTCAATAATTACACCTATCTCAGACCCGTGCGATTCACCGTAAATGCTTATTCTAAATAGTCTGCCAAACGAATTCATGTGTTACCAAGTTTTAAACAAATGTAGGAAATTTTGGAAACAAATCAATATAGATTTATTTTTGTTTGAAAATGGAAGATGAAATTGTAAAATATAGTACTATGTTTTTCAGTAATTATTTAAGGCTCCGTTTTATTCTATAGCGGAAATGTCAGGTATTTATTGCAAACTTTTCATAACAGATTCCTCACGTCACTTCGTTTCATTCGGGATGATACTGTATGGGGTCTTTTAATATGGGGCTTTTTTTGTTTTAGCATAAAACTTTTTTGTAAGTTTGCCGTATATTTGTAAAAAGAAAGGATTTTTTATTATGGCAACAATAGTAAGAGATATAAAAGACAAAGCAGAATTAAAATTACTGTCTGAAATGTTAAAAAAAATGCGTATTCCAATAAAAGTTTTATCAGCAGAGGAGAGAGAAGATTTAGGCTTAATAAAGCTAATGAAAGAAGTTGATAGAACAAAAAAGGTTAGCAGGTCAAAAGTAATGGAAAAACTAGGTCGCAAACAGTCCTAATTATTGTTTTACTGGGACAAAATATATCGTGTCTTTTCTTTCGTAAAATCCAATTTCGTCTTTTTGTATTAAATGCAAATTGTTGTTTTTAATCAAAATATCTTCACTTTTTTTCTTCCCTTCATCAGTTATAATTGATTTTACTTTTTGGTCTTTAAAATAAATATAACAAAAGTATTCTTGACCGTACCAATCTTTACCAGCATTTTGTGATGATTCGTTATAAATTGCGTTGTTATAATCATTATAGAACTTCATTGAACGGTCTTTTACTCGATAATTATACATTATAACATAATCGTCATTCCCTTTAAAATAAACATCATAAGGTTCAATTCCAAGTTGTTCATTAACTTGTTGAACAGTCATTCCTGTCTTTACATTTGATAATTTCTCAACATTTGTGTAAGTTGGCGCAATCCATCTATTACATCCTGTAAGTAGTATTATTGCTATGAATATGAAAATGTTTTTTTTCATGATTTTTCGTTTTAAAAATTAATACCAAATCCTATTTTACTGTATAGACCTTCATTTAAATTATATCCCAAACCTGCATCCAGTGAAAATTTCTTTAAGTTATATATTACACTGGATTCAAAAACAAATGATCTTATGCCATCTATATATTTATAGCCATTTCCGTAGTAGTAGTTGTTATAATAATTACTTTTAGGTCCCAAACCTGTACCAGCACACAATTTCATATTACTTGATATTCTAATTAAAATTCCGCCTGTTAGATATGTAAATTTAGTGTAGTCGATACTATATGCACTTGAAACATAGCCACCTAATTTACCTCCAACTGCATATTTTAATCCAATTATGCCATAAGGGAAATTCATTGAGTATAAAATATTATGTTTAATTACCTTAGTTTTATTTGATTTTGCAGTTACATCAATTTTATGTAAATAACTTGCACTTTCCCATAAATCAAATTCAATTAAATCACTTTGTGATACGAGCATTAGATTATTATTTTTCAATAGTAAGTAGTCGGAGTTTTCTAATCCGTTTTCGGTTATTAGGGTAGAGAATTCTTCTTTTTTATATAGTACATAAAATTTGGAAGGTTTGGTAAATCAGTTGCTAACACTTGTCTGTGATTGTTCAAGATGTATGAATTTTTTGTAGTTTGAATTGTTTGTAACTTCTCTTTCATTTT
>JAQVPT010000032.1 GCA_028701945.1 Bacteroidales bacterium | reverse complement strand
CAAATATTAGCAATGCTTCTTCAAACCAAACTATTGATATCAGCAATTTATCTAACGGTACTTACTTTGTAAAAGTTAATTCCGAAGTGTTTAAAATTAGCGTTATCAAATAGTTTTAATCAAAATAATTAAAAAAAGAGACTACTTGTTAGTCTCTTTTTTTTGCTTATATCCAATCCTCCGCCAGAAATATTCTTTACTGTTTAATATCAATAAATATAACTCACATTCTTTATTTTATACCAAAGACACTCACATATTTGCCTTCGTAAACATTTTTCAATTACTTTTGTTTTTTTATAAAACATTTAAAATTTAATTTATAATGATGAGAAAACTTGTATTTATAACTGCCTTAACACTTCTATTTGCAGTAGTTTATGGGCAATCAGAATTATTTAGAGCTGATTTGAAAAGCACTCAAGCTAATAATCCAAAAGCTGTCAACAGCAATATTTCGATGGATATTCCATTTTATCAGCCTGGTTCGACTGTTGATTTAATTTTTACATATAATCACATTGTTCCTGATATATATACTGAAGAATATACTGCTGGGATCTCACTTGATTTTCCTCAAGGAGTTAACGTTAATTCAGCTGATAATTTATCTTTACACTTTACTTATACCGGTCCTAATTGGAATGGCGAAACAGGTAATGGAGCTTTAACTACTTGGGGACTTATGGATGGAGGTCCTGCTGGTGAGGGCTCTTTACGAACAACACAGGATTTTAAAGTGAATGTAACAATTGATGAAAGTTTTACTGGAAATTTTGATGTCGATTGGCATATTGTTGGAGATAGGTTTATTCAAGCACCACCACCACATAGTGCAACAGGAACATTAACATTGACCGAAAGTTTAACAGTTGACTTAGCTGTTCTTAATACAGCACCAAGTCTTCTACTTTCTGGTGAATCAGCCTATCCTGAAGTAACAATCTTAAACTATGGATCAGATATTGCTAATAATTTTTTATTATCAGTTGTTATAAACGATGGAACTTCTGATGTGTATTCTTCAACAAAGAGCATTTCCGGCGATTTAGCATCACAAGTAACTCAAGCATATACAATGGATGAATTATGGTCCCCGGCAGATGGAACACATACAATTACAACTTCTGTTGCATTAACTGGTGATACTAACAATGCAAACGATGAGCTTACTTCTGAATGTTTAGTTTTAAATATTATTGCATATACAGGTAATGTTGTTACTGGAAAATATTTAGGTGTTGATCTTTCAAGTGGAAGTTTAAACGAGCTAGGTGAATTTGGTGCAGCTGTATTACCAATGGCTGAAGAGTGGGACGGTACTAATGTTTACCGAGTATATGAAAATTTTAAGTATGGAACAGTGAATGCGCATGGTATATATACTGAGATAGGAACATTTACGGGCTTTTCTGGTGGAACAATGCCAACAGGTCTTGCTTATGATCATAAGAATGAAGTAATGTACCTTAGCACATTAAACAGTGCTTATTCATCAAAACTATATACTGCAAATTTAACTTCAGGAACTTTAACTCCTATTGGAACAGGAACTGGAGCTTCAATTATAGCTTTAGACTTAGCAAATGATGGTTTTCTTTATGGTCCTGCATTTGATGATAAACTTTATAAAATTGATCCTACAACAGGTTCACAAACTCTAATTGGTGATATTGGAATTCATATTGACTTCATACAAGATGTGTCTTATGATATTGAAAATAACAGACTTTATACCGTAACTTGTGGTGGTTTAGGTGGTATTTATGATTTTGGATACTACGACATTACTACTGGAACATTTAACTCAATTGCAGACATGGGTGGTCAGCAGCATAGTACTTTTGTTATTAAACAAACTCATATTGGTCCATTACCAGTAAGTTTTAATCCCGTTGATATGGCTACTGATGTAACTCTCGATGCTCCAGTTTCTGTAAGTTTTGATGAAAATATATTTGCAACAGATCTTACTGGTATATCTATTTCTCCTGATCCAGGAAACGTAAGCGCAAGTATTGCTAGCAATGTACTAACTATTGCTCACGACAGTTTTGCATATAATACAGAATATACTGTTACCATACCTAATGCTAGTATAAATGATGGCTCTAATGATTTAAACTTTGATATTAAATGGACATTTACAACTGAATTAGACCCAGAAGCCTGTAATACTCCTTCAGATATCATAATTTCTGATATAACCGCATCTAATGCAACCGTATCTTGGTCAGAAAATGGTGCTGGTACAGAATGGATTGTTGCTTACGGATCTGTGGGATTTAATCCTGATACTGACGGCACAACAGTAACAGCAAACACTACCACACGAATTATAAACAATCTTAGCCAACTTACTATTTATGAAGTATATGTAAAAGCAAATTGTGGAGCCGAAACAAGCACTTGGGCTGGTCCAGTCAACTTTACTACACCACATGACTGTAATGCAGCTATCTCTAGCTTTCCTTATGCTACAAATTTTGATGAAGCAGAGCCTTGTTGGACAATCAATCAAACAAATCCTAACGAAACTTGGAAATGGGAATCTAAATTAGGTTCAACTCAATATACATGTTATTATGATGATGCTTTAGGATTACAAGATGAATGGTTGATAACGCCAGAATTTGATTTTAGTGAAATATCAGACAATATTGCTGTTGCTTTTTCATGGAAAGGAAGTTATGGCTATTCTGTTTCGCCATACGATAATTATGACATGTTATTTAAAGTCTCTACTAATGGAACAGAATGGACTACATTATGGGATGAAACAGAAGTGGGTGTTTTTGAAAATCTTTCAGTAATATATACAACTACTGTTAATGTTAGTGCCTTCGCTGGAGAATCGTCTGTTTGGTTTGCATTTAATTATTATGGTTCAGATGCAGCTCAATGGATTATAACGGATTTTGCTGTTGACTTTATTTCGAGTTCTGATTCTAAACTTGAAGATATCAGCACAATTACTGTTTATCCTAACCCTGCAAATAACTTAATTACAGTTACTAACGCAGAAAATGAAAACATCATTATTCTAAATATGCTTGGCGAAATTGTAGCAAATATTAATAATGCTACTTCAAACCAAACTATTGATATCAGCAATTTATCTAACGGAACTTACTTTGTAAAAGTTAATTCTGAAGTGTTTAAAATTATTGTTGTTAAGTAATTCTTACAAAAAAAACTATTTTCTTATTTAGGGATTGTCAATCCCTCTGTGTTTAATAAAAATCTCCGTCTCGATAGCTATTAAGACGGAGATTTTTTGTAGTTACTGTATAATGTCACTAAAATTTAAAAAAGAACACGGCGTAATAATTGACTACATATCTCTGATTGACAAGAAGATACCTTCAATAAAATCGCAAACCATTATTATTAAATCGAGAAAAGAATAAATATTAAAAAACATTTGGATTTCCGCTACTGTTGTATTATCTTTGCACCCACATTGAAGGGAAGAAAGCCAACGGGCAAATACAAGTCTCTAATCCATAAAACCGGTTACAGATTTTATTCTCTGAAAAGTTTTTTTGACAACTTAGATTTAAAATATATTGCGGGGTAGAGCAGTTGGTAGCTCGTCGGGCTCATAACCCGGAGGTCGTAGGTTCGAGTCCTGTCCCCGCTACTAGTTAAAAGATTCAGTTTTACTACTGAATCTTTTTTTATTTACACCAACTCCCATACATCTTCGGATACAGTCAGTCCTAAACTTTAATTCACGCCCTAACCGTATTTGAGGATTTAGCTACTTGTAATAATATTAGCCATTTTTAAAATTGGAGAATGATAAACTATAAAAGACGGGAGTTCAACTACGCTACTCCCCCGACTTTGCAGCAGATGGTAGTCTAAAACTCAGTATTTATCTTTTTTTAGAAATAATAAATTTTATTTCAATTTTTCTTTCTTTTTCATTTTGAGGATAAGTTGCATATATGCTACCAAAGGCTTGTTTGTAAATAATCCTTCTGTCGAAATGAAAGTCGTTTAGTAATATGTTTTCAAATTCTGATATTCTTCTATTTGACAATTCATAATTTATACTAGGACTTCCAGATATGTCAGTGTATGCAGCAACTAAGATAGTTATTACTGAATTAGTATTAATGTTTGAAATTTTTTTGGTTATTTCAATAATATTAATTGGTTTCAATGAATTAGACTTGTAAAATCCTATAAAGCTTAGGGTGTCTGGCTTATTTATATAAATAGTATCACTTTTTAAACTAACAATCAAAGAGTCATTGGGAATAACACTGTCTTTAATATTTAATCCAGTATTGATGTTTTTGACTGTGTCAGAAATACTATTTGAAACGTCCTCAATAATTTTATTAACATCGTAATCTCTTATGGTTTTTTGGTAATATACAATCTGTTTTTGCAATAGTTTTATTGAGTCTGATTTTATTTTGAATGTTATTTCTTGTATGGAGTCACTATTGTTTATCAAGGTATCTTGCTTTGTTGAATGAAACAAACTGTCTTTTTCACTGTACCGTTTACTGTAATGATAATTTAAGTCAGTTTGGTATTGATGTATTCTATTTTGGAGAACTAAAATGGAATCTGATTTTTGTGTTATCAAATTTTTGTATATCGAGTCTTGTGAGCCTTTTAAATTGAGTAATATAAAATTGAACTTTTCAGTATCATTTGTGTTTTCAAATAATTGTATTTTTTGTTGAAGATAAACAATTGAATCTGATTTTGTTTTTAATAAGTTTGTTACATGCAAATCCTCATTGGTCTTTCTGGTTTTTGCATTTTTGGGGACATTGGTATTGTCAACTAAAATTGTTTTTTCTTCAATATGTTGTTTTGATTCTTTTGAAGCAATTTGGGTTAGCAAGTTTTGAATAGAGTCTAAGCTATTCAATATGTTTAAATATAGTTCTGAGTCTGAAAAGTTTTGATTAGTTGCATGTTTGCTTTCTGATTTATAGATAGTGTCATTGATATAAATACGTGTGTCTTTAATGTAATGGGTGTTAAAAATTGTATCAGTTGTATTTTGATGTTGTTTGTTAAATGAATTGTTATTGAGGCTGTCTGTAATGAGACTTAAAACAATTGTATCTGTTGACAGGGAATCGTTTATGTGGGATTTTGTAGGATTTTTACTGTAAGCAATTGAATCAGTTTGATTCTGATAGTTTTTGTAAAACTCATCGTTTAAGACAGTGTCTGTTAAACTATTATCATCAGAGGTAGTCTCGAAAAACTGTACTGCAACAGGCATCTTAACCTGACAAGAATATATCAGAAAAAAAGCGGTAAAAATCGATAAGCTACTTATTTTTTTAATCCCATCCATAAGTTAAGTTCAATAGCCAAACCGGCAGTAGGTAAAATGCTTAATTTTGAGAAATCTTGAACTCCGTCTTCTGCAAGAATTAAAATACCTGCATTAAATCGAATAACCTTAAAAAATCTAACGCCTATTCCAGTGTAAACAGGTAGTCTGATTCCTGGAGTAATGTATGAAGTTCCATTTGCATCTTTAACGGGTTTAATCATGACCCCAATTGAATATCCATAAGAATCAATAAATCTTGATTGGGATAGTAAGGTGCTTCTCGGTGAAAAAGGAATTGTAATACCAATAGCTGGTGTAAAATCTAAATTCTTTATTTGAGTATTATTAATATCAACACTTTTACTCCATGCATACATTCCAAAGTTAATAGGCATAGTAAACTTTTCTTTATCGGTTGAAACGGATTTTACTAAAACCATGCGGTGGTGTTGGACTAGGTTTGTATTAATAAATGGCATTATTTCAGCCATAATTATTTCGGTTAAATGTTCTACTTTTTTTTCAATTAGTGAATTTGCTAAACTATCTTTTTCAAATATTTTTGTTTTCTTCAAAAAATCATTGAATTTAAAATCACTTTGAGACTCCATTTCTGATAGAACTAAAGAACTTGGAGCTGTTAATTCAATATTGTTTTTGGTCCTAATATGTGTTAACCCTTCAGATATTAATACTTGCAGCCCATGGAATGTCTTTTTGTGTTTATTTATTTCAACAGATTGACCATTGAAAATAAAACTGTTTAACAAATAGTACTTAACTCTTTGTCGTATATTATCAGAAAGAGCTACTTTTTGTTGTGCTGACATCAATTTGTAGGTCTTGATTTTAATATCATATTTGGAATTTGATTTTAAGACCCCTGGAATGACAATTGAAAATGTCTCAGTATTATTATTATCTCCTCTGTTCCACGTAAAAACATGTATCGACTTTTCTGAATTTTCGTTAAACACCTCTACCTCAACGAATTCGACATCCTTAAAAACTTCGCCTTGTATAATAAATGGGTCTTCAAAAGGGATAGTAGGATTATTTTTAAACGAAGATGATTCAAAATCAACATAAACAACACGCTCTTGTCCAAAGGAATATAATACTATAAATGTAAGTATTATAAGAAGTAAGTTTCTGGTTTTCATTGGGTGTCTGTATTTTTAGATATTTTTTTTAAAAGTGAGAATAATAATCCACCAGTCAATGCACCCAAAATGTAGATTGCAATTGCCGAAACAAATACTGGTAGTGTTAGTGTCCAATTAAAAAAGTGGATTGTAAGACTATCCATGTTTTGCAAGGAAAATGTGAGTATTAATGCAATGAATAAGGTAATAAAAATTACTTTGATTGTTTTCATTGGTTGATTTGTTAAATAAATAATATTGCTTTATACGTTATATAACAAAGATAGTCAATAATTGTTTCGGTTTGTTACAAATTATAAAAACAATTAATTTTGAATTATTTTTGTATTTTCAATATATAGGAATGATAATATATCATGGATATCCTATGCTTTATATTACATATTTACTGTGTAAAACGTTTCAAATGTTTGAATGTAAAAACTAAAAACTCTTTAAAGGATTTAATCAGACTTAATAAAAACATTTTAACTTTGTAATATATTTCTCTAAAACATTAAGATTAGTTTAATTGAAACAGACTTGATGGCTAAGATGATAGTAGCCTATTTGAATAAGAGAAAAGTTGAAAAAAACATTTAGATTAGGGGAAGTGCAATTTAAAATTAAGGAGGATTTAGTATGAAGTATATGATCGTTTATTCCAGTATTACCGGAAATACGCAAATTATAGCTAAAGCAATAAAAGATGTGTTGAATGAAAACAATTGCATTTATTATGGCAAACCTGATGGGTTATTGACTCAAGATGTAAAAATAGTATTTGTTGGCTTTTGGGTTCTTAGAGGTTCTTGTCCAGAAGAAATAAAACTGTATTTAAGAACTTTAGAAAACAAGAAGATTTTTCTATTTGGAACAGCAGGCTTTGGGGGTTCAGAAACTTATTATGAGGGGATAATGGCAGAAGTTAAGCAATATATCTCGGAATCTAACATAATTGTTGATAGTTTTATGTGTCAAGGAAAAATGACGAAAAATGTACTGGAACGATACCAGAAATTACTTAAAGAAAAACCAGAGGACGATAATATTTTAAATATGATAAATAATTATAAAGACGCCTTGTTGCATCCAGATGCTGATGATGTAGAGGCAATTAAATCGCTAGTTAAGCGTACTTTTAATAATAATTTGTGATTATTTTGTTCGTAATTTAATAAATCAAAGGTTTTACTAAAATAAAAACTCTCATTTTTTGTGAGTTTGGGCATATTTGCTGTGTATCAGATGATTTCTAATTCATGGGTCTTTTTTTTATCATCCCACCCTTTGCATCTTTTATACCATGCATTACAATAAAAGCATTTCCATCGATTTTATCTATCTCAGTTTGCAATTTCGATAGTTCTAATCTGGTAATAAGAGTATAAACGATGTTTGTTTCTTTTAAAGCTGCACCTCTTTTTGCAAATCCATTTTTGCCAGAGTATATCGTGCAACCCCTACCAAGGTTTTCAATTATTGCCAATCTTATTTCTTCATTTTTCTCCGATATTATTGTAACACCAATATATTCTTCTACACCTGTAATTACATAATCAACAGTTTTTGATGCAGCTAAATATGTCAATATTGCATATAAAGCGATTTCAATTGAAAATACATACGCAGCAATAGAAAATATGATGATATTAAATATTAAAATTACGTCTCCTATTGTCATTGAGGTTTTTCGACTAATAAAAATTGCCAAAACTTCAGTTCCATCAATCACGGAGCCACCACGCACAGCTAAACCAATACCCAAACCTAGAAAAAAACCACCGAAAACCGAAATTAGTAATTTATCTGCTGTTATCGGGGGATACGGAATAAAATAAATTGCAATCGCCAGTAGAAAAATAGCAATGATACTTTTTACAGCGAATTGTTTGCCAATTGTTGAAAATGCTAATATTATGAACGGAATATTTAGTAATACAATTAAAAATGATAATGATATTCCAGTCAATTCAGTTGTGATAAGTGAAATTCCTATTACCCCTCCATCAAGAAATGAGTTTGGAAGTAAAAACCCTTTTAATCCAAAACTTGCTGATAATACACCTAACAAAATAAAAAAGCTATCACGAATTATATGAGTATATTCAACTTTTGTGTCTTGAATTTCTTTTTCAACCTGTTCTAAGGACATTTTTTCCCTTTTCTTTTCTTGCTGATACTTTACTGATGCAGTAATAATATACTGGAAAAAATTGTTCATATACTTTGTTTTAGTTGTCTCGCTTCATTGGTAACCAAAATTAATTTGGTGCTTAGAAATTTTCAAACAACAAATATCTTCGCCAATTTTGCGTACTTCTGTATTTGACAAAATCTAAACTTTTGCACCCTCAAAAGAACAAAAATAATTTGATATTTCAATTTTTAATTTTTGGGGATGAAGATCATATTGAGCAAGTTCAGAAATTTATTTATCCAAAAACAAGACTGAAGTTTTATTATTACTATCTATTTGTCAATGACTTATTATCTAAATTAATCAATAATAACTTGCCCTGTCATAACTTTATCTTTAGTACTAATTTCAATGATGTAAACTCCTGTAGCAAAACTTGATATGTCAATTGAAGTAAAATTTGTTTGTAATTTTTTTTGATAAATGATTTGTCCCGAAACATCATATATCTTTATCAAAGTAATTTCTCCTTGTTTGAGACGAACAAAAATCTTATCGCTTGATGGGTTGGGATACAGACTAAAATTTATTTCAGAAAAATCTTCAATATTTGTTGGGTTAATTACATGAATATAATCTGTTAATGTTTTATAATTACTACCACATCCATAACTAAACGCCTCAAGTCTTACTGTAAATAAACCTGATGATGTATATGTGTGCCAAGGTTCTGCTTGTGCAGAAGTTTCTCCATCACCAAATTCCCATAAGTATAGATTAGCGTTTTCACTAGAATTAATGAAATAGGCGGTAGCATCAGGAAGCTCGAGATCTGTTTCGATAGCTGAGAAATTTGCAATAGGATTTGGGGAAACCGTAATTTCGGCTGTTTTTGTAACAGAATCATTGCTGAGATTTCCATAGGCTACTAATTTTACTGTATATTCACCATCTAAAGGTAAAAATTCTGGATTTTCATCAGTACTTGTGAAATTAACTGGTCCAGAAATTGTCCAAAAATAGGAATTTGCATTTACTGAATAATTAATCAAAGAAAAATAACTTGATTCACAAACTCCGGTATTTTCAAACTCAAAATCTGCAATTGTAAAATCTTCTGGGTCAATATATAAAACTCCATCACTTGATGTAATGGTCGAGGTTAGATTAACAATATTTGTAGCTCTAATGCTAAAGTAATATTCAGTTTCTGAGATAAGAACCAAGCCTATATGTGTTACACTGGTTGAAGTGCCATTATCTGTCCAATCGACAACATCTGCTGCTCCTGGAGTGAATCCAATACAATATTCATACGAAGTAACATAAGAGTTTGGTTCATTTGCTTGAACCCAATTGGCAGAAAGTGCTGTTCCAATATAAGTTGTGTCAATATCAAGTCCTTGTCCATCACTAACACTTGCAACATCTTCGGGTGCAGTCCAATCAATATTTACATCTGTCCCATTTATATTAGAGAAATTTCCTACTTCATCTGTAATAATAGTTTTAATTCTACATGCCGAATTTGTTTGACCAAAATTTTGGTGCTGCACCTCCTCATCTATGCCAACTGTAATGGTTTCTGTCGAATTTCTGTTTTTATATACTTTAATATCATCGTATTCAACAACGCAATTTCCTGTTCGTAAAGATATTGAATTCCCAACGGTATGCGGACTTGGGTCTGTCCAACTTGATGCCAAAACATTATTTTGATATGCTTTAATTTCGCCTGTGTTGGTGTCAAATATGACTTTATAATCATACCATTCCTCAGCATTTACATTAACGTAGTCTTCAGTATAAATTGTAATTGTATTTCCATCAGATTTATATATTTCACAGGTGTTTTGCTCGACTCTGAAATAAATCATATAAGCATCACCTCTCTGACTAGATTCAGGATCACTACAAAACATATATAAACCTGCTCTTCGATTTGTTCCTGCACCTGAAATTTTCATTTGCCAATGATAAAGATAAATGTCTCCTGCAATTTGAGTTACATTTGCGTAAATATTATTATTTGAAAGTGATTCATCTGACTGCATTAAATGCCCATTATTTATTGACCATGTTCCCGATAAGTTTGTCCAATCTGAATGAATTTCGCTTTGAAAATTATCATTAAAAAAACCATAATCATTGTTTGCTCGCCATTCTGTTCCGTCATTATCAAGGACTTGGTAAAATCTCATATCAACGACTTCGTTATCGTTATCGGTAAATGTTGCAGTAAAATCTGCCGATTCCCATTCATTTGCTGTTACTGAAGTTTCGGGTAAAATATTATCTTGTATGCAATTCCAAACTCCTTTAAAACCGCTTTTAGTCGTTGCTCCGTCTGTATGTACTTTTACAGTCAAAGCATTTCCTGAAGATGTTATTGTGCCAGGGTTTCCTGTAGTGTTACAAAATTTCCCAAGAGAAGTTGATGCTGCACTTGCTCCATCAAATATTTCAAGATAATCATAATTGCATTCTGTTCCACTACCTGCTTCAATATCAAATACAGGAAATTCGAGACTTACTTGTGTAGCATAAGTAGGAGCAATTGTAAATGTATAGTCCGAATCATCATAATAATTTTTATATGGACCGCCAAGATCGTAAAATGTTCCTTCGCATGGAGATGTTGCACAATCGGTAAATTTGTCTTGAATTAAATCCCAAAGTTCTGTATAACCATCATCATTGCCAAGTGCCCATATTCCAATTCCAGCAATTCCCATCATATTTACAAGATCGTATCTGTATCCTAAGCTTATCTCATCATCACAAAAACATTGTCTCCAGTTTGATGAATAATAAGTGTAGTATGGCGTAAAACTTGTTTGTTCCCATTGACGAGTAGAATAGTTTCCCGAAACGTTGTCTTTAATGGCTTTATATGTTCTAGAACTTACAGAGCTTGTTGTATTTGATGGCACAGTCTCGCTTACTGTATTCCATTCCCGTCCGTAATATGGTAGTCCAAGAATAATTTTTTGGCGACTTGCTCCTTGGGATTGATAATAGTTTAGAGTCTTAGCAAGATTGTAATTAGATAAATCAAATGTGTATAAAGGTGCTGATGGGCCAGCTACCGAGCTTCCTCCATAATAGTAATCATAACCCATAATTGTATAGTAGTCTATGTAAGTGTTAATAGAAAGTTCGTTAAAAAGATTACCCCAATCGACTGCGGGAGTGCAGACACTTACTATTGAGCCAGGAATTTCTGTATGCATTTGTGTGCAAAGCTCTATTAAAAATGCCGTGAATTGCGGTTCTAAAGATGATGAAACACTCTCAAAGTCAATGTTTACACCATTGGCTCCTTTTGCTTGTAACATACTTATAAGATTATTAATAAGGTTTTGTTTAGCAGTGGAGCTTGCAAAAAATGTTGCATGATCTGTAAATAAAGTAACGCAAAGGCTTACTCGAACTCCATTGGCAATAGCTTCATCAACGACACTTGAGGTAGCCCAGCCATGCGTGTTGTTTGCATCTCCAGTGGTAGGATTAACTTCGTAAGAAAAAAAACATAAATCAGATAAAAGCGACCAATCATAATTAACCTCTAAGCCATTTGCCCAATAAGGATGCCAACCAAAAACTATTTTATTGAGATTGCAAGTCTTACTGGATTTGTTTTGTATAGCGGCTGCGGGGACATTCAGTTCGTAATATTCCTCGGCAGAAATCCCAATATCATTGTAATACTCCTGCTGCTCTTGGTGAATTGATTTGTAATTATTTTCCTGCCCTTTGACGGATACTAAATATAAAACTGCAAATAGTAATAATATAATTTTCTTGACTTTCATAACAATAGTTGATTGATGTAGAATAACAAAATTACGAAAATTTAAGATAGGGGATCTGTTTTTTAGAAAAGATTTTTTTTTATTAATCGTTTACTAATTACAGATTACCAAATAACTGGATTACCATATTATCTAATTATCCAATTCTTCATAAACTGAATTTCTCGAAATAAACTCAGGAACAATTTGTTTCATTATTTTAACTATTGCAAATTTTTCGGAAGTTTTTGCAGTTTCGATAAGGTGGTTTATTTCCAGCTTAACCTCGTCAGGATAATATTCTCTAACTTTAGCTATCATTATTTGCGAATGATAAGTTGGAACAGTATTTTCTTTATTTGCTAGTAATTCTTCGTAAAGTTTTTCGCCTGGTCGTAAACCTGTATATTTTATTTGAATATCTTTTCCGGGTTTTAGTCCTGATAAAGAAATCATTTTTTGTGCTAAGTGAGCAATTTTGACCGGTTCGCCCATATCAAAAATAAATATCTCCCCACCTTCTCCCATATTTCCAGCTTCGAGTACAAGTTGACAAGCTTCGGGGATTGTCATAAAAAACCTTGTTACTTCGGGGTGTGTAACAGTAATTGGTCCACCTGCTTGTATTTGTTTTTTAAATCGAGGAATTACTGACCCATTTGATCCAAGGACATTACCAAATCTTGTAGTAATAAACATTGTGTCTTTTTCTCCAACAAGCGACTGAATATATATTTCGGCTATACGTTTACTAGCTCCCATAACATTTGTTGGGTTAACAGATTTGTCGGTACTAACCATTACAAATTTTTTGACCCCGTATTTTATTGAGGCATCTGCAATTGTTTTTGTACCCAAAACGTTTGTAGTAACAGCTTCTGACGGATTATTCTCCATCATCGGAACATGTTTATATGCTGCTGCATGATAGACATAATCAGGCTTAAATTCAGAAAAAACTTTCTCTACAAGAAAAATATTTTTAATGTCTCCAATAATAATTTCAACATTTTGAAATTTCAGTTCTTCTTTTATTTCCAGCTCAATATCATAAAGAGGGGTTTCAGAAATATCAAAAAGAATAATCTTTTTTGGCAAAAACACCGTTAGTTGACGCACTATTTCGCTGCCTATTGAACCCGCTGCACCAGTAACTAATATCGTTTTATTGAGTATGTTTTTTCTAATCCCTTCTTTATCCATTTTAATTTCTGCGCGCTCTAAAAGATCTTCAATTATTATCTTCTTTAGTTGATTTATATTGAGTTCGCCATTTATCCATGATGATACTTCTGGTATAATTTTGACTTCAATATTTTGAGCGAGGCAAATTTCTATAATATGTCTTTTACGAACGACAGGGATTTTCCTATCAGCGATAATTAGGCTTGTTATCTTTTTGGATATTAAAACATCCTCGAGATTGTTAAGATGATAAACTTTAACTCCGTCAATTTTATTTCCAGTAACTTTAATGTGATGATCAACTAATCCAACTACACGGTATTTCGTTTTGGTATCACGGTCAAAAGTCTTTTTAGTTATTAAAGCTAATTCTCCTGTACCGTATATCAAAACACTTTCCCTCTCTCTCTTAGGATTATTAAACTCAATGTACATGTTTTTGACAAGAAGTCGTGAAAAAACAAGTACAAAACTGGTAATAAAAAAATCAATAATAATAACTGAAATCGGGATTAGATATTTATCGTTAAAATAGAGATTAACAAAATTAAACAGCACGAAAACAACGCTACCAAAAAATAAGGTTATTAATATTCTTACAATATCCTGACTTCCAGTAAATCTTACCATACCAGCATACGTTTTAGCAACTAAATAAGAAAAAGCTCTTACTCCTAGCACAAATAAAATAACAAGTGGTAAAGATTCTGCCTCATTTTGAGGCATCGTAAAATTAAATCGTAGATAATATGCTAAAATTAACGACAGAAAACTAATCGTAATATCAATTGTAAAAACCACCCAGCGGGGAGTTATCCTACGCAATATGTTTATATTAAAACTCACAAAACAAAATTAACAAAATGTTTTAACTCCACAACATCAATAATATTCTTTTGTTATATTTACAAACTGAAAAACATCTAGTATGAAACTAAAAAGTGTATTTACTGTTTTCTGTTTGTTCGTGAGTTTTGCAATATTTTCCCAACAAACATCTATCTCTATCAATGTTAGCAATATTAGAAACACAAAAGGTACAGTTAAGTGGGCTGTTTTTAAAGATGCCTCTAAATTTAACTCAAAAGATGGATATGCTGATGCTGGTAGTGTAACAGCAAAAAAGGGGAATGTAGTTATCAATACTAAAAACATCCCCGATGGCACTTATGCAATCTCTGTCTATCACGATGAGAATAACAATTCTGATGTTGATTTTAGCTTTCTCGGTTTACCTGTAGAAGGTTTTGGTTTTTCTCAAAACCCAAGAATTTACTTTGGTCCACCAAAATACAAGGAATGTACCTTTACCAAAAAAGGTAATACTGTGCAAAATGTTAAAATGAAATATTATTTGTAATGTGAGTCAAAAAACATAGTTTATTATCCTATAATGGTAATTATTGTTAATTTAACATCTGATTAACATCGTAAAAAAAATAAATTACCTAACTTTGCACATTAAATAATTTATTAAAATTACACGAATGAAAAAACAGTTTCTAATAATTATATTTCTAATTGTTACTATCTCTTTAATTGGAGAGGAAGTTCCAAAAAACATAGCCCAAAAAGTTGCAAAAAATCACTATTTTCAGGCAATTACAAGTCTATATAAAACTCAAGCTATAGATTTTAATAATATAACATTAACTTGTATTCAAGATGCGTCAATAAATGAGGTTTCTGGTTTTTATGTGTTTAACATCAATAATGACGAAGGATTTGTTATTGTTTCGTCTGACGATAATGTAAAACCAATTTTGGCATATTCTTTTGTGTCTGGATTTAATATTGGGAATGTCTCAACTTCGCAGCAATACTTATTAGATTATTATTCTTTTATCAATTTAGAAGCCAGCAAAAACAAACTGTCAAAATCTAACGATGCACTTACTGAATGGAGGGAATTAGCTGATTTTAATCCACAAGAAAAGTATGATACAAAAACTACTGTTGCTGGATTGTTAGATCCAATTAAATGGAATCAGGGTTTTCCTTACAATGGGATGTGTCCTTTAGGCGAAGGAGCATATCAAGGTTATGATAGTCGGTGTCCTGTTGGCTGCTCTGCAATTGCAATGTTACAGATAATGAAATATTATAACTGGCCTAATGCAGGTACTGGATCATATACTCATACTTCAGAAGAAAATGGTGGTCATGGAGATGTTACGATAAATTTTGGACAAAATACTTATGATTGGTATTCAATGCCACATGAAGGCACACAAATAAACGATGAATTAGCAAAAATGTGTTTCCATGCTGGAGTAGCTGCGAAAATGCACTGGAGTGTCGAAGGTTCCGGAGCATGGCCAGGAGATGTGGCATTTGGATTGATTAATTATTTTAGTTATGAAGATAATATTGAATATTTAAGTAAAGAAGAATACGCTGAAACAGATTGGAAAGATATATTGCGCAATGAGATAGACCTAAAGAGACCTGTCTTTTATGCTGGATATTCTGATGAAGCTGGACATGCATGGAATTGTGATGGTTATCAGGGAGAAGACCACTTTCACATGAACTGGGGATGGGGAGGACATGGTAATGGTTTTTATACTCTAGACGCTTTAGGAACCTCTGCCACTCCTGGAAATACTCAAGGTAATTATAGTCAATGGCAACAAGCACTAATAAATATATATCCAGAAGGGAATTATCCTGTTTATTGTAACGACTTAACAATTATTACTGGTAGTGATGGGGCTTTTAATGATGGTAGCTCATTTGAAAATTACCAAAATAATACTGAATGCACATATGTAATAGAGCCTGAATGTAGTCAAATTGTAAGTCTTAATTTTACTAAATTTGATTTGGCAGAAGGAGATTACTTAAAGATATGGTCAGGCTCTCGAGAAAACAATAATTTACTTGCATATATAGATGCAGATAGTTTACCAAAGGGTGAGTATGAATCTACTTTGGGTAAAATTACTATAGAGTTTTTTACTAATGAAAGCTTAACAGCAGAAGGATGGGAGGTGAATTATACGACTAAGAAATGTGTATCAAATAGTGTATATACCAAATTGTCAGGTAGTTTTGATGATGGTAGCAAGACCTGCCAATACCATGGCTCAACATTTTGCAACTGGACAATACAACCCGAAAATGTAAATAGAATATATATAGATTTTGAGTACTTTGATTTAAGTGGAAATATAGATTTTGTTAAAATTTATCAAAATTCAGCTAGCAACCAAAACCTTGTTGCAACGTATAAAGCAGAGTCAACCCCCACTGAACCCTTGACAATTGAGTCTGGCGTAGCGGTAATAAGGTTTTTCTCAACTTCTAATAGTCCGCTAGGTAATGGGTGGAAAATAAATTACACTTCTGAGTTAAGTAATGTGCAAAATACCATTATAAAAAACAATATATCTATTTATCCAAACCCAGGAAACTCTTCCTCCAAATTAGTTTTTAATACTACCGATAACGGATTGGCTCAAATTTACACTTATAACATACTCGGCGAAACTATTGCTAATTCAATGATTGAGATAGTATCAGGAGAAAACATTATCCCTATATCCAAAATTTCTGATGTTGAAATACCCGGAATATATTTGGTGCATATAAGTCTTAATGATAAAATTTATTCTGGAACTTACGTGTTTGAAAAATAAAATCCTCTTTAATATTACTTATTTTGTGGCATAGTATTTCGCATTGTTTGACAAAAACAGTTTCATAAAGAAATTCATTTGTTTACCTTTGTGTAAAGATTTTAAACAAATGAGTAATTTTCCTGATAAGTATTGCATAGACATTCACAATTACGAAAGATTTCCTAGTCGTGAAGTTAAAATAGGTGATCTTTCTATTGGATCATTAAATCCTATACGGTTACAAAGTATGACTAATGTTCCTGCAACAGACATTGAAGCATCAGTAAAACAATCAAAAGCAATATTTGATGCTGGTGCCGATTTTGTTAGAATTGCAACTCCACGCATTCTTGATGTTGAAGCACTTAAAGAAATTAAAAAACGCTTACATG
>JAQVPT010000283.1 GCA_028701945.1 Bacteroidales bacterium | reverse complement strand
CCCATAATATGGAGAGTACCAAGGATTATAATTGTATCCTACATACCAACCCGAATTCCAACCCCAATAAGGAGTCCAATATGGGTCATAATAATGATTTGGATAATAATAATGACCAAACCTAGAGAAGTGATTTGAATAAGACCCGTAATATGTGCTACCAAATACGTTGTTTGGATATTCATTATTATTTCCTCCGCCACTTGCCCAGTAACCATTATTGTAGCCATGCCAGTATCCATTATTATAGCTATTATTATACCATGGAGAGTACCCCCAATATGAAGAGTACCCATAATATGGAGAGTACCAAGGATTATAATTGTATCCTACATACCAACCCGAATTCCATCCCCAATAAGGATTCCAATATGGGTCATAATAATGATTTGGATAATAATAATGACCAAACCTAGAGAAGTGATTTGAATAAGACCCGTAATAGTCATCATCCTCATAATAATCTCCATAATAATTATTTACTATGTAGCTTCCGTCTTCGTCATAATACTCTTCTGAGGTTTGATTATTGTCATAATAATAGTCAGTTTCTTCGGTATAGCCCTCAATGTCTTTAGACAATTGATTGTTTAACTCTGAGTTATACGTTTCCTCATAAGTAGATTTATCTTTGTTGACATTTTTTGTATCAACGATAACTACAGTTTCAGGTTTAGTGGATGGATTGTAGTAAACATCATCGTAAGCCTGTGTGCCATAGTGAGAATTAGTTGTACAAGCACTTGTTACAACTAAAATAATTACCGATAAATAGAATAAAGTTTTCATGATATAATGAATTTTTATAATTTTGAACCAAAATTTTTAATAGAACTTGTCAATTTTAATGCAAATTTCATACCAAATAATATGTCAAAAGGACTAACAAAAAAGGAAGACAACTATTCTCAGTGGTACAACGAGATAGTTATAAAAGCCGATCTTGCAGAAAATTCTGCGGTCAGAGGTTGTATGGTTATAAAGCCTTATGGCTATAGTATATGGGAAAAAATGCAATCTGTTTTAGACGGAATGTTTAAAGAAACAGGACACGTAAATGCCTATTTCCCATTATTCATACCAAAATCATTTTTTAGCAAAGAAGCTAGTCATGTTGAAGGTTTTGCCAAAGAGTGTGCAATTGTTACTCATTACAGATTAAAAAATGGTGATAATGGTGAGATTGAAGTTGATGAGACAGCTAAACTTGAAGAAGAGTTGATAGTAAGACCAACCTCCGAAACAATAATTTGGAGTACTTATAAAAATTGGATAAAATCATATAGAGACCTTCCGTTACTTATTAACCAGTGGGCAAATGTAGTACGTTGGGAAATGCGAACAAGATTGTTTCTAAGAACTGCTGAGTTTTTGTGGCAGGAAGGACACACCGCACATGCTACAAAAGATGAAGCAATTGCAGAGACAAAGCAAATGATTGAAGTATATGCAAAGTTTGCTGAAGAGTATCTTGGAATGCCAGTACATATTGGAACAAAAACAGAAAAAGAAAGATTTGCAGGAGCGGAAGAAACCTATTGTATTGAGGGTCTAATGCAAGATGGAAAAGCTCTTCAAGCCGGAACTTCGCATTTTCTTGCACAAAACTTTGCAAAAGCCTTTGATGTGAAATTTCTCAACAAAGACAACAAGGAAGAATACGTATGGGCGACATCTTGGGGAGTTTCTACCCGACTGATGGGAGCATTAATAATGGCTCATTCTGACAATAATGGCTTGGTTTTACCTCCAAAACTTGCTCCAATACAAGTGGTTATCGTTCCAATATACAAATCGGCCGAAGAGCTTGACATGATTTCTGAACGTGTTGAAAAACTCACAAAAAAATTAAAATCTGAAAACATATCATTTAAATTTGACAACAGAGATAGCCAAAGACCAGGATTCAAATTTGCCGAGTGGGAGCTAAAAGGCGTTCCAATTAGATTGGCAATTGGTCCAAAGGATTATGCGAACAATACGTGGGAGCTTGCAAGGCGTGATACTCTTGAAAAACAAATTATACCAGACGATAATATTTTAGAGCACATAAAATCGTTATTAGTTGAAATTCAAGATAATATTCACCAAAAGGCTGTTAATTTTAGAAGCGAAAATACTCATAAAATTGATGATTGGGAAGAATTTAAACATATACTTGAAACAAAACCAGGTTTTATAGAAGCTCATTGGGATGGTACAAGTGAGACAGAAGAGAACATTAAAAACGAAACAAAAGCGACTATTCGGCTCATACCAGTTAATCCAATACTTGAAGAAGGTAAATGTATTTATTCAGGTAAGCCATCAAAATTTAGAGTTTTATTTGCTAAATCTTATTAGACATGAAAAAAGAAGACAAATCAGTTAAAGATCATATTATTTCGACATTAAGAGAAAAATCAGTTCTAAAACAACAAGTTCATGACCAAACTAAAACTGCTTTTAAAATTCTAAAGACAGAATTGCAAGATATTGTACTTCAATATAATGCAGAGCTTAAAAACGAAGACGAGAGAATACACTTAGAGTATCGCGATCGTGGATTATTTGAGACCGAAGTAAAAGTAGCTGGTGATTTGATAATTTTCAATATGCATTCTAATGTATTTGAGTTCCCACGCAATCACGAAATTTGGAAAGACACCTATTATACTGAACAGCCATTAATGACTTACTCAGGAATAATAAATATCTATAACTTTTTAGCAGACTCTTTTAAATACAACAGACTTGAGGACTTAGGTTATCTTATAGGTAGGATTTTTGTCAATATGGATGGCACTTTTTTTATTGAAGGGAGAAGAGAACTCGGGTTTAATTTTCCAGAGTTTGGCAAAAACAAAGTTAATGATTCCAATATTCGTGAAATGCTTGAGTCAGCAATATCTTACGCATTAAAATTTGATTTATTGGTGCCTCCATACAATGATGTTAAGATAGTTAATGTCGATCACATGAAAGAGAGAATTAATAAATCAAAGATGCAAACAGGAAAAAGATTAGGTTTCCAATATAACGCTATTGATTAATATTGATAATTTAGTTTTAATCCATAAAAACAGACACTAACAAACCTGCCAAAAATCATGTTTGAAGGTTTTGGCACATCTCTAATATAACTATTCTCCTGCAAGTCAAAGAATTATGTATGTTATAAAACAATTTAATAAGCACTAAAATATTTTATAAATAGGATATAAGTGTTTAATTTTGTTTTCATAAAATCATAATAGAAATAAAAATGGGAAACAACCAAAAAAAAGTAATTGAGTTAGAAGATGTGGTTGTAAAATTTGCCGGTGATTCGGGAGACGGAATGCAGTTAACGGGTTCTCAGTTTTCTGATGCCTCGGCTTCATTTGGCAATGATTTATCCACCTTTCCTGATTATCCATCTGAAATTCGTGCTCCACAAGGAACTGTGGCCGGCGTATCGGGATTTCAAGTTCATATAGGGCGATCTGCAGTACAAACGCCTGGAGACCTTGCCGATGTTTTGATAGCACTTAATCCAGCAGCTCTTAAAACTAACATGAAATGGGTTAAACCAGGTGCAACTATAATTATCGACATTGATAATTTTGATAACAAACATTATAAAAAAGCTGGTTATATCGAAGATCCACTTCATGACAAATCTTTAGAAGGATACACCCTTATTAAAGCACCAATAACTTCTTTATCACGTGCAACTGTAAATTCACTGGAACTAGGTATTGACCACAAAACTGCTGATAAAACAAGAAATCAGTTTGTAATGGGAGTGCTATTCTGGTTATTTAACCGTAATGTTATAGACGGCGTAGATTTTATAGTTAAAAAATTCGCAAAAAAACCAGATCTTGTAGCAATTAACAAAGCCGTTTTGTTTGCAGGGTATAATTATGCCGAAACAGTTGAGGCTATTGCAACACAATTTAATATAAATCCAGCCAAAAACAAAAAGGGAACTTTTAGACAAATTACTGGTAACACTGCAACCTCATGGGGTTTAATAGCAGGAACTCAAAAAGCAGACGTTAAATTATTTTTAGGTTCATATCCTATTACTCCAGCTACAGAAATACTGCATGAGCTTAGCATACACAAAAATTTAAACGTTAAAACCTTTCAAGCTGAAGATGAAATTGCAGGTATTTGCTCTGCTATTGGAGCCAGTTTTGCAGGAAGTCTAGGAGTTACATCAACCTCAGGTCCTGGTCTCGCACTTAAAACTGAGGCAGCAGGATTAGCAGTAATAACAGAATTACCTTTAGTAATTGTTGATGTTCAGCGTGGAGGTCCTTCAACAGGATTGCCAACGAAAACTGAACAAAGCGATCTTATGCAAGCGATATATGGCCGTCATGGCGAAAGCCCACTACCCGTTATTGCGGCATCAACACCTGGAAATTGCTTTAATTTTGCTTTTGAAGCTGTAAGAA
>JAQVPT010000031.1 GCA_028701945.1 Bacteroidales bacterium | reverse complement strand
CTAAACAGCTTGTAAAACGTCATTAAAGCCTCGGATAAGCTAAAATCATCATATTGCGAATTAAGAGTTTCAATAGTTTCGTTTAATTTTGCATCAAACCATTGAAAAGCGATATTTGAGTGTTCAGGTTGCGAAATATTATCGTCAACTTCCCAGTTCTTAACAAGTCGGAAAGCGTTCCATATTTTATTTGCAAAATTTCGTCCTTGCTCGGGCAAACTATCGTCATAAAGTAAATCGCCACCAGCAGGAGAGCAAAATAACATACCTACTCTAACACCATCTGCACCATATTTATCAATTAAAACAAGCGGATCAGGAGAGTTTCCCAATGATTTAGACATTTTACGTTTTTGTTTATCTCTAACAATTCCAGTAAGATAAACATTTGAGAAAGGTTTTTCGCCTGCATATTCATAACCGGCAATTATCATGCGTGCTACCCAAAAGAAAAGTATTTCAGGAGCGGTTACTAAGTCGTTTGACGGATAATAATATTTAAAATCAGGGTTTTCAGGATTACTAATACCGTCAAAAACTGAAATTGGCCATAACCAAGAGCTAAACCAAGTATCTAAAACATCTTCATCCTGACGTAAATCATTAATTGTAAGATTTTGGTTTCCAGTTTTTATTTTTGCTAATTCAACAGCTTTTTCTGGAGTATCTGCCACAACAAACTCGTTTGAATTTGGCAAATAATATGCAGGGATTCGATGTCCCCACCAAAGTTGACGGCTAAGACACCAATCGCGGACATTCTCCATCCAGTGTCGGTAAACGTTTTTAAATTTGGCGGGTAAAAGTTTGACAGAATCACTTTCAACAGCTTCTAATGCGGGTTTTGCAAGGTTTTCCATTTTAAGAAACCATTGCATCGAAAGCTTTGGCTCTATAACAGCATTAGTTCTTTCGGATCTGCCAACTTTATTTGTGTAATCTTCTATTTTTACAAGAGAATTTATTTCCTCAAGCTCTTTTACAGCAAGTTCTCTGGCTTCAAACCTATCAACACCAACAAATAATTGAGCAGCCTCATTTAGAGTACCATTATCATTAAAAATGTCTATACTTTCGAGATTGTGCTTCACTCCTATTGCGTAATCATTGATATCGTGAGCTGGAGTAATTTTCAAACAACCTGTACCAAATTCCATATCAACATAATCGTCAAAAATAATTGGCACCTCACGATTAATCATCGGAACGATTACTTTTTTGCCTTTTAAATGCTCAAATCTCTTATCATTTGGATTAACACAAACGGCAGTATCACCGAGAATTGTTTCAGGTCGAGTTGTTGCAATTGTTACGTAATTATTTTCGCCAACAATTTGATATTTTACATAATATAGTTTTGACTTTTCCTCAGTATGTAAAACTTCTTCATCCGAAACCGCTGTTTTTGCTTCGGGGTCCCAATTAACCATGCGAACTCCACGATATATTAATCCTTTTTCGTGCAAATCGCAAAAAACCTTAATTACAGATTCTGAACGTATTTCGTCCATAGTAAAGCAAGTTCTTTCCCAATCGCATGACGCACCAAGTTTTTTTAATTGCTCAAGAATAATTCCGCCGTGTTTTTCTTTCCACTCCCATGCATGTTCGAGAAATTCTTCACGAGTAAGATTATTTTTATCAATTCCCTCTGCTTTTAATTTTGCAACAACTTTAGCTTCTGTAGCAATTGAGGCATGGTCTGTTCCAGGAATCCAAACAGCATTTTTACCAAGCATTCTAGCACGACGAACCAAAACATCCTGAATGGTATTATTAAGCATGTGTCCCATGTGCAAAACTCCAGTAACGTTTGGTGGAGGAATTACATTAACATAAGGCACACGACTATCGGGTTCTGAGTGAAAATAATTTTTATCTAACCAAAACTGATACCATTTTTTTTCAATCTCTATCGATTCGTACTTAGCAGGAATTTCCATAAACTTTTGTTTAATTTAAGTTTGCAAAAATACTAGATTTATTGGGATTTTCAAATAGAAAATTGGCACCTATTGCGGAGATGAATTATAGTCATTTACTAAATATTAAAAGGGTTCTCCAAAAATCCGTTTAAATTGCTCTTCGTCTGGTAGATTTTTGGCAATATGCTCTGGTAATTGCGTATATGTGTAAGTTGCCACTCCGATAGGCTTATTAACTATCTCAAGCGCATATTCAACAGTAATCTCACTTTTCGATTTACACAAAAGTATTCCGATACTAGTATTATCCTCAGAATACTTAACCGTTTTATCTAAAAGATGCAAATACCAATTAAGTTGTTGACTATATTCTGGTTTAAACTCATCAATTTTTAATTCAATTGCTATCATTGACTTTAGCTTTCTATGATAGAATAACAAATCAATAAAATATTCTTTATCGTCCAACTCTAATCTAAATTGCTGTCCCATAAATGCAAAATCAGCTCCAAACTGTCCCAGCATTTTTGTAATATTTTTCACAATGCCGTTTTCAAGTTGCTGCTCACTATGATGGTCTGGTAAATTTAAAAAAGATAAATCGTATTCATCTTTAAACTGCATAGAGTACTTAGCAACTTCGTGCTTAGTTAGCGATTTCTCAAAATTATTTTGAAAATTTTGGTGCAATGAATAAGTATCTGCTTTTATTTTCTCCTCAAGCACACTTCTACTCCATGCCTCTTTTTGTGTTTTTGATAAATAAAACTCTCGTTCACTTTTTGTCTTTAACTTTGAGAAAATCAAAGTCGTATGACCCCAATGTAATTTGGCCACAGCTTGTGGCCAAATTGAATCTACTTGCATTTCTTCATAAATAAAACGCATCCTCCTCAAATTTCTTTCTGAAAAACCTTTTACACCAACAAATTCAGATTGTAAATCAATCGAAAGTTGTTTTATTACTGATGTTCCCCAGCCTATCTTAGTTTTCTCTGATATAATTTTCCCAACATCTAAATATGCTAAAATCATTTCAGAATTCACAGCACTATAACTACGATATTGTGCCTGTAATATACGCTCCTTTAAAGCAACGAGAGTATTTAAATAATCATTATTTTGAAGCTCTTTATTCATAGAGGTTTCGAAATTTTTACTTTTCAATTTTCAACTTAACATTATCCTCCGAAATCATCAAATGCAATCATTTCTTCTGGTACTCCAAGATTATCTAACATTTTGAGAACTGCGTCATTCATCATAGGAGGTCCACAAAGGTAATACTCAATTTCTTCGGGTTCATCGTTATTAATTAGATAATTATCAAAAATTACTTGATGAATAAATCCAACATAACCATCCCAATTATCTTCTTTTTTGGGTTCTGACAGAGCAATATGGAAAGTAAAGTTTGGAAATTCTTTTTCAATTTTTCTAAATTCATCTTCGTAAAAAACTTCTCGTTTAGATCTTGCACCATACCAAAAAGTGGCTTTACGACCAGTTTTGATGGTTTCAAACAAGTCAAAGATATGAGAACGCATAGGAGCCATACCCGCACCACCACCAACAAACATCATTTCGTTTTCTGTTTGCTTTATGTGGAATTCTCCGTAAGGTCCTGATATCATAACCTTGTCACCAGGTTTACGAGAAAATAAAAACGAAGAACAAACTCCAGGATTAACTTTCATAAATGATTTCGTTTTTCTATCCCAAGGTGGTGAAGCAATACGGATATTGAGCATAACAATATTACCTTCGGCAGGATGGTTAGCCATAGAATATGCACGAAAAGTTTCCTCGTCATTTTTCATTTTAAGACTCCAGAGATTTAGTGCATCCCAATCATCGCGGAATTCTTCTTCTACTTCAATGTCATTAGAATAATCAACTTCAATTTTAGGAACATCTATTTGGATATATCCACCAGATCTAAAATCAAGATTTTCGCCTTTTGGTAATTTAACAACAAACTCTTTTATAAATGTAGCGACATTACGATTAGAAACGACCTCACACACCCATTTTTTAACTCCCATTACCTCGGCTGGAAGTTCAATTTTCATATCGTCTCGAACTTTTACTTGGCAAGCTAATCGCCAATAGTTCTGTTGTTCTTTACGCGTAAAAAAACCTGTTTCGGTAGGTAAAATTGTACCTCCACCATCAACTATACGACATTTACACATGCCACAAGTACCACCTCCTCCGCAAGCAGACGGAACAAATATTTTTTGCTCGCTAAGTGCTTGCAAAAGTGAAGTTCCAGGTTCAATAATCATCGGATCTCCGTCATTTATAGTAATTTTAACATCACCTTGAGGAGTTAACTTTTTCTTGGCTAATAGCAACATCGTTACCAGTGCAATTATTATAATAAGGAAAACCGTTATTGCACTAATTATTATTAAAGTTTGTGTTGACAGAAATATCATAGTTTTTATTTTACAAATTAATACCCATAAATCCCATAAATGCGAGTCCCATAAGACCAGTAATAATAAAAGTAATGCCTAATCCTTTTAATGGTTTTGGCACATTTGAATATTTGATTTTTTCACGAATTGCAGCAATACCAACTATCGCTAACAACCAACCGATACCAGAACCAAACCCAAAGACAGTAGCTTCAGCGACATTTGCGTATTCTCTTTCAGCCATAAATAAAGAGCCTCCAAGAATTGCACAATTTACCGCTATCAAAGGCAAGAAAATCCCTAAAGACGAGTATAATGTGGGAGAGAATTTCTCAATAACCATTTCGACCAATTGTACCATTGCAGCAATAATTGCGATAAAAAGTATAAAAGATAAGAAAGAAAGGTCAACATTTGCAAAATCATCAGATATCCACGAAAGTGCTCCTGCTTTAAGTACATAATTTTCTAGTAAGTAGTTAATTGGTAATGTAATAGTTAAGACAAAAACCACAGCCATTCCTAATCCGAAAGAAGTCTTAACAGTCTTAGAAACAGCAAGATATGAACACATGCCCAAGAAATAGGCAAAGACCATATTGTCAATAAAAACTGACTTTATAAAAATATTAATTAGATTTTCCATAGTTTTATTCTTCTATTAGTTCACGATTCCGGCCGCGTTGCACCCAAATAATTACACCAACCACAATAAGAGCCATAGGCGGCAATATCATCAATCCGTTATTAGCATATCCGAGTTGATAAAGTTTTTCGGGCATCACCTGTATATCCCAGATTGTCCCACTTCCAAACAACTCTCTAAAAAATGCAACAATAATCAATATTGCACCATATCCAAGACCGTTTCCTATACCGTCAAGGAATGCACGTTTAGGAGAATTTGAGAGAGCAAAAGCCTCGAGACGTCCCATGATAATACAATTTGTAATAATTAGTCCAACAAAAACTGAAAGCTGTTTACTAACATCAAAAACAAAAGCCTTTAGAAACTGATCGACAATAATAACAAGTGCAGCAACAACAACCAATTGAACAATAATTCTAATCCGTTTTGGAATAGTGTTTCGCAACAAAGAAATAACAACATTTGACATTGCTGTTACAAAAATCACACTTAATGACATAACCACAGCCGGCTCTAACTTCACTGTAACTGCCAATGCCGAACATATTCCCAAAACTTGCACCGTTATAGGATTATCCTTATTTATAGGGTCTGTCAGTAACTTTAAATTCTTTTTAGAAAACATAGGGTATTATTTTTTATTATTTTCAATAAATTTCAAATAAGCACTCAAACAAGTTTTAAGCATATCGCGTACACCATGGGAAGTAATAGTTCCACCCGATATCGCATCGACAGCATAATTATTATCAGTAGCATCGGTTTTAATAAGATCAATAGAAACGAAATTACCATTGTCATCAAAAATCATCTTATCGATAAATAGTTTTTGAAACTCGGAGGTTGAAATTTCTGCTCCAAGTCCAGGAGTTTCGGATTTATGGTCGAAATAAACACCAAAAACATGGTTTAAATCTTCGTAAAAAGCAATATATCCCCAAATTGGCCCCCACAATCCTTTACCATAAAGCGGAAATATATATTTTATATCACCATTTTGAGTTTTTGCAACATAAACTGGCCATTTTTGTTCGGCAGGTGGTTTTCTTAGCTCATCTTTTAGATTAATATTAAACGCATCAACATTTTCTAACTTATCTCCTTCAACATTTATAGCAAAAACATCGACAATAATTTCTTTGTAAAGGCTTTCTACATTATCAGGATTACTCTCAACATTAAAAGCTGCTAAAATGTTTTTCTTCTTTTCAAGCTCTACATTTTGCTTTTGAAATGGTTGCAAACTAACAGCAACAAAAGTTAGGATTGTTGCAACTACAACCACCATTATAACGGCGTATATAAATGTATATTTATTACTATTCCTATCCATAATTTTAAGATTTAGCTGATGAGACAGAACGTTTTAATCTTTTTTTAATATTTTGCTGCACAACAAGATGGTCAATTAACGGAGCAAACACGTTCATTAACAAAATAGCAAGCATCATACCTTCAGGGTAAGCTGGATTAAGCACTCTAATGAGTATGGCAAGAAAACCGATAAGAAAACCATAAATATATTTCCCTTTATTTGTTTGAGCTCCAGTAACCGGATCGGTTGCCATAAACACCATTCCAAAAGCAAAACCACCTATCATAAGTTGCTCAAACCAAGCTACTTCCATTGCTGCATTAACAGCAAACGTATTTAATAAAAGTCCCATAACAATACCTCCTGCAAGAGTGGAAAACATAATTCTCCAACTACCGATACCAGCAACAAGTAAAATTAAAGCACCTATTAATATAGCGATTACAGAAGTTTCTCCAACAGAGCCTGGAATTGTTCCGATAAGCATATCAAGATGGCTAACTTTTTCTCCTAAGCCATTAACAAACTCAGAGGCACCAGTCGCAGATTGGGCAAGTAATGTTGCACCCGAATAACCATCAACAATTCCTTCACCATTCATCATTCCACTCACCCAAATTTTATCTCCAGACATCCATGAAGGATATGCAAAAAACAAAAATGCACGAGCAGTAAGAGCAGGATTAAGAATATTCATGCCAGTACCACCAAATACTTCCTTACCAATTATAACAGCAAATGCAGTTGCAAGAGCAAGCATCCATAAAGGAATATCAGCAGGTACAATTAAAGGGATAAGCATTCCTGTAACCAGAAACCCCTCATTAATTTCGTGACGTCGTACCTGAGCAAAAGCAAATTCAATCCCCAAACCAACTCCATACGAAACCACAATAAGTGGTAAAACTTTTATCAGTCCATAACTTATTATCGGCCAAAATTCTTGAGCTTGTCCTGTTGCAATAAAATGTTGTAAACCAGTATTATAAATACCGAACAACAAAGCTGGCATTAAAGCACCGACAACAATTATCATTGTGCGTTTCATGTCTATTGCGTCTCTGATATGAGCCCCTTTTTTAGTTACATGATCAGGCACAAACAAAAAAGTCTCAAAACCATCAAAAACCGAATGCAAAAAATAAAATCTCCCCCCCTCTTCAAAATGAGGTTTAATTTTATCTACTTTTTTTCTTAGAAACTTCATATTATTATTTTTTACGACATTTCTTTTATCATCAAATTGAGACCAGTGCGCACAATTTCCTGCACATCAATTTTGGATGTACAAGCAAATTCGCATAATGCAAAATCCTCTTCAATTATTTCATAAATTCCCATTTGCTCCATTTTGTCGATATCTTCGGCAAGAATAGCTTTAATAAGCAATTGTGGATATAAATCCATTGGACAAACTTCTTCGTACTGTCCTGTAACCACATACGCTCTTACTCCACCATGAAGATTTGTATCTGGGGCAAATTTCTTACGAGGAAATAATTTTGACATAAATGTAGTTGACAGACTTAATTTATTAAAGCCTGGTAATGCCCAACCAAACAATTCATGTTTATTACCTTCAGGAATAACTGTAATCATATTATCAAAAAAGCCCAAAAACCTACTATGCGAAATATTAGAGCCAGTAAGAACGTTTCCTGAAATCACTCTAACATTTTCATCTGTTTTCAATTTGGATTTTAAAAATTGTGATAAGTCAGCACCAACAATAGTTTTATAATAAGCAGGTTCTTTAACCTCTGAACCAGTAAGAGCGACAATTCTTTCGGGATTATAAACCCCAGTGCTAAGAAAACCTCCAATAATTGGTAAATCGGTAGCATTAACTGTCCAAACAACTTCGCCTTTATTAATGGGTTTTATCTTATTAATTTGCGTTCCATGTAAACCAGCGGGGTGTGGTCCAGAAAAATAATTGATTTTGTAATTTTCTTTATTCTCAATTAAGTCAACAAGCCTTGAGTCTTTTTTAAAGCTAAGATATACATCTCCGTCTGTTAGGAGTTTAAGCGTTTTTAATGCCAAATTTATCTCCTCTTTTGACGAATTTAGAATAAAATCAAAATCGGGTGCAAGAGGTGCAGAGTCGAACATCGAAATAAATATATCTCGTGGTTTGATTTCTGGATTTGCAACTATTCCATAAGGTCTCTGTTGTAAATATGGCCAAATACCTGATTGTAAAAACAATTTCTTGATTGCCTCAGCATCTTTTAAATCGTCATTAGAAATATTAAACTCAACTTTTCCACTTTCATCAGATTTTTCGATAATAATTTCGAGCATTTTGCGTTTATCTCCACGCACAACTTTACTGATAACTCCAGAAACTGGAGAAACGAATACAATCTCGGGACGATATTTATCAAAAAAAACAGCCTCTCCTTGTTTAATTTTTTCGCCTTCTTTATGATTTAATTTTGGAACTAATCCAAAAAAATCAGTAGGTTTTAGAGAAAAAAGTTCTGGATTATGATCAGCGATAACAATACTCTGAGCTTTACCTTTGATGTCTATATCCACCCCCTTTCGGATACGAATTGTTTTATCCATGAAAAAATATTTAATTAAACTATATCTTTAAACATTTAAAGATATTTAATGTTTCAAAAATAACAAAAAAAACATTATATTTTTAATAAGCTTAAAAACCTTGTAATTTTTATTAAAAATCATTGATATCCGATAAAAAAAATCATCATATTTTTACAACAAAGTCATCGGGAGTGGTGAAACTCCAACCTCAAAATAGATAACTTTCATAAAGTAACGCATAAAAAATTTGTTTGATAATAAAGTCTTAATTATCAAACACTTGTCAAAAAAATAGTTCTCTTGCAAACACTATATAGGAGCATATAGATAAAAAAAGTACTTATCTTTAATAGTTTACAAGTTGGCGGGAAAAAAATAGACATTAACCCCATCCACACATCGTAGAAAAGTGTAAAAGTTGGCATAAAAAACAATAGACATTAACCTAATCCATACATCGTTAAAAAGGGTACAAGTTGGAAGAAAAAGAATAGACATTAACCCCACCCACACATCGTAGAAAAGTGTAAAAGTTGGCATAAAAAAGAAGAGACATTAACCCCGTCTCTTTAGGTCGGGGTAAAGAACATAA
Source organism: Bacteroidales bacterium (assembly GCA_028701945.1). Taxonomy (GTDB): domain Bacteria; phylum Bacteroidota; class Bacteroidia; order Bacteroidales; family ML635J-15; genus Bact-19. The sequence goes on along the minus strand of JAQVPT010000031.1, from coordinate 8,192 downwards.
ACGAGAAAAAGGCTTTAGCCCTGACTGTAATAGAACTTTAAAATAATAAAACTATGTCGTACGTAAAAGTAATGCTACATGCAGTTTTTTTGAATCCCAAATAAATAAAGTTCGCTAATATATCATGAATCAAGATGAACATCACAAAAAAACAAGTTTTGCAGAAGAATATGATAAGTTTTTAAAGACGTATAGGCTTGAAGGTCAGGGCTAAAGCCCAGCAATAAGTTTTATTAATTCACCCCGACCTGAAGGTCAGGGTTATTAATAAATAGAAAGTAGTGTTGAAAAAAAGTGTAGCAAATAAAAGTGAAATTGCATTTTGTAAAAACGATTAAAAAACAAAAATATTAACCTCGTCCTTTGACAATAAAGTCTTGATTATAAGAAAACTATAAAAGAGTTATATAGGAGAGAAAATCAGAATAAATCTAGATTTCGACTAACATTGCGATTACGCTCGATGCTATCAACCACAAATAAGATATATTTATTCAACATCATTTTGGCTATTTATTAATAAACTTGAATAACGATTGTGTACGAACAGTCTGTTCTGTTTCTCCTTAAAATTTGTATATTTATAATGATTTGAAATAATAACAGGGAAAAACTCATCATAATTCATAAAAGAATAAGCCATAAAAACACTTGGATAATAAATACGGTATCTCTTATTATCATTAGGGCAAAATGTGGCATTGAATTGGACTAGTGTTGTATCTGCTAATCTGACAGTAAATCTTACTGTATCCGAAAAGTTTTTCATATCCAAATTAGTTGCAGTTAATTCTAAAATATTAGAATTGATATCATCATTAAAATAAGCTTTGCTCACTACATATTGATAAGTTTCACTTTTACGTATTACATTCCAAACATTACACTTTAAAGGATGATTGTCCAAAAGATCGACAAGTGCATTTTGTACGTCCTTTTCACATCTATTAAAAAACTGCAAACGCTTTAGTGCATTAGTTTTTAACTGAATAGATTCATTATAGCTTTTCGCACTTCTAAGAGAATTATTATAATAATAATCTCCATACTGGGAATATTGAGCAATGAATTCATTATTGGATTTGCATAGAGCAATATTATTCTCTATTGACTTAGCAACAAGTAAATCTAAGGATAAATCTGAAGAATAATAATTATCTTGAATTTGGTCATATTCAATTAGACTAACAATATTCTCTTGGTCAATAAGAAGTTTTTTTAAATGTAGGTTCTTATTCTTATGTGAAATTGTTTTTATGGTATAAACTTTAGTCAACCTACTTACTTCCTCATTCAATTGAAAATTACCAAGAGAGTCAGAAATTGCAATTATCCTATCATCACAAAATACGAAAGCATTACCAATAGGATTTTGCGTGTGTTGATCAACAATTTTAACTTTATAATATTCAGATGAGCTTAAAGCTATATTGCTAACTAATAGCAGATTAAAAGCAACAAATAAATATAAATTAGGTTTCATGGTTTATTGTTTAAAATTGTAAATAATAACCGCAAATTAGTCAATTGTGATTATTAAAACAAATAATAATTCCTTTCTCAAAACTATCAATTGAAAATCCGAAAAGGACAGAGCAATATTTAAAGTTTCAACGGAACTTACTTGAAGTAACTGTTTTCAGAATAAGCGGAACGCAGTTAGCGGAGTTTTTTTTGCAAATCCTATTTATTATCCTGCTAGATATATCACACCCAATTACAGTATTTCGTCAATATATTTTTCTAAAAAAGATATAATTCTTTGAGGATTTTTTGTATCAACAGGGATATTTACAACATGTTTAGCAGCTTCGTTGGCAATAGGATAGTTTTCTGGATCTATAAACCATTTCTCAAAATTAAATTGTATCGGATGAATAGGAGAATTAAACCAATCGCCTAATTCAATTTTATTTCTTCGTGCATATTCCATAAACTGTTTTCTATTTTTAACAAAAACTGGATATTTAAGAAATGAATGGTTTTCAAATAAATCCTCAGCAACAAATCTTTTATCATTTTCTTTTAGAAAACCAGAATAAATAGCCGCATTTTTTTTTCTTAATTCCAAATTTTCTGGAAGAGCATTTATATTACGCAGCCCCTCTTTTGCTTGTATATTCGAGTAATTCATAAAAAAATGTTCAGGCATAATCACATCAGTAATTTCACCACCCGATGACGAGCCAGTAACTAAATTGTTTTTACTCAACCATCTATACATTTTCACCATTATCCAATAAGTGGTATTGTTCAAGAGGTACCTTTTAATAAGAAAAAGGAATTTAAGATTAATTTTAGTCAATAAACCTGGTTCAATCTTGTTGTTTTCCTGATCCTGTATTTTATTTAATAATAAATTATTATTTACAGTCATAAATCCTCCGATTCCGCTCGAAAAAGGTTTATTCCACTGCATTGAGTAAAATGCTGCATCACAATAACTACCATTCGCCTTGCCTTTGTATGTACCTCCAAAACCATGAGTACAATCTTCGATGGTGTAAAGTTTATGTTTTTTTGCAATGTCAACTATGGCATCAACATTAGCTGAAAGTCCGTATGTGTTCTGACAAATGATTGCCATTGTTTTGTCTGTTATAGCATTTTCAAGTATATTTAAATCCATACAAAGATTCTTTTCATCAATTTCGACATATATAGGCTTTGCACCAAGATAAATTATCGGATTTGGAACCACAACACACGTATAAGCTGGTATAATTATTTCGTCACCTTCTCCAACGCCCATCGCTCGCAAAATGGCATACAAAGAAACTCTTCCTTTATAATGAAAAAATATATTATCAGTATGGAGGAATTTCGATATTTCTTTCTTGAGTAATAAAATATGTTTGCTCATTATCTGTTTTTTAATGCTTTAAAAGGTAGAGTAAAAATGCCGGCCAATAAACCTGCACCATAAGATACATGTAATACAATAAAAGCCCAGACAAGATATAAAAAACGAGTTTCCTTACTACCTATTTTCAAAGAAACTAATACGACTGCACCTAAGTATAACCCTAATGAGGCCAAAGATACGAAAATTAAATACCAGAAAAAGAATGAGAACACCAGCGGTAATAGTAGTGATAGAACAAAAACCAAAGGAATAAAATGTCTGAGTGATAATGAAGTATAATCTTTAGTAAAATAAACAGTATAGATATTCCACATCCCGTTTTTAAAATTATTGTCTGCTATTTCTGAAAATGTTTCTCTAGCAAAATATCTACATTCTGCATCAGGAACAAGATATATCTTCCCACCTGCATTAATTATTCTCTTATTGAATTCAATATCCTGATTTCTAATTAATTTCTCATTAAAAAGTCCGAATTTTTCAAAGCTTTCTCTTCTATAGCAACCGTAGGCAACAGTATCTACAGATTTAACTTCATTTGTTCCAGTTCGGAATGTAGCATTTCCAACCCCAAATTTGTTGCTAAGGACTATTTCAATAGCTTTTGTTTTTTTATTTTTATTACGAATATCCGTAATCATTACTCCACCGATATTGTATGCATCAAGTTTTTTATGCCATGCAACAAGATTTCTTACATACTCCCTTGAATATGCAGAATGAGCTCCAATAATTATAATAAAATCACCAATTGATTGTCGAATACCAGCATTAAAAGCATAAGGAGTTGTCCTCATAGGATTGTCAATCATCCTAATATTTGATTTGTTTTTACAATATTCTTCAGTTACAATTTCTCTGGTTTTATCAGTACTCATTCCGTCAACAACAAAAATCTCGAGTTTCTCTTTAGGGTAATCAAAATTTCCTACCGAATTAAGGCACTCACGAATATTTTTTTCTTCGTTGTAGCAGGGGATTATTATGGATACTAATTCGTTTGACATAAAATAGAATAAATCTTTCAAAAATAATAAGAAAAAATAAAGAATATTTAGTGCTTGTAAAGATAAACTTTTTATGTATTCCTATTTTGAAGATTTATCTATTAGCCTCACATATTTCTATTTAATAGCTTTCCGAATTTTCTTTGTTGTCTCCAGCCCAAGGCCGATTAATAATGAAACAAAAAAACCGATAAAAACCGATAACAGCAAGTTTTTCTTTAAACTTTTTTGAGATAAGAAAATAACATTATTATTAACAAGAGAGAAATAATGTAAAGATTTATATTCTTTTTCGAGCTCAATTTTCTTATCGTAAATAACAACCATCTCACTAAAAAGCCCTCCAACAGAAATCATTTTATGATTATTTTTATCATCCATATTACCAAGAACAGCCTCTTGCATTTTATTCAAATCATCTATTTCTTGTTCTAAGACGCTAATATATGTTTCAATTTCATTCTGTCTTTTAGTTAATTGAGATTTAAAGTAAGGGATTTCATTGAAGTAGTTCATCAAGCCATTTTGAATCTCCTGGATATAATCCTTTGAATACAAATTGAGGGTAATAATTACAGCATCATTTAGGCTCGTATCCAATTCAATTTTTTTTATACACTTGGCTACTTCAATATCCACACTAAGCTGTTGAGCAACAGTATCATACATTTCATTATGTATATAATACTTTATCGGCTCAGCAATTTCATAAACTATCTCACTATCCACATTAGGACTTGTCGCAATAAGATTAACTTCATAATGGTTCTTACCCAAATAAAATTCCAATATTCCAACTAAAACACTTAACAATGTAACTACAATAATTACAACAATGTGTTTTTTTAAAAACACAACAATTTTTGCAATCAATCCAATAATGTCAATTTCTTTATTCTCTGTCATATTAAATTTCTTTATCTATTTGATAATAATTCCTTTCACTAGCTGTACGCGATATTAATTCTCCAAGAAATCCTGTAAGGAACAACAAAGTTCCTAAAACCATTGCTGTTAAACCAATAAAAAACAAAGGTATTTGTGTCAATCTTTCCATCATTACACCGTCTGAAACGGCAATAAGTTTTCTAATTCCGAGATAAATTGAAGCACCAAATCCCAATAAAAACATTAAAGTTCCTAAAACACCAAACAAGTGCATAGGTCGCTTTCCAAATTTAGAGATAAACATAACAGATAACAAATCAAGCGGACCACGAATAAACCGTTCGAGACCAAATTTTGTTTTTCCGTATTTTCTCTCCTGATGTTGCACGACCTTCTCTCCTATTTTCTTAAATCCAGCCCATTTCGCCAAAACCGGAATAAATCTGTGCATATCTCCATAAACTTCAATCGTTTTCACAACCAAACTACGATATGCTTTAAGACCACAATTCATGTCATGAAGTTTAATCCTTGTCATCTTACGAACTGTAAAATTATAGAATTTACTAGGTATGTTTTTCGAGAATACAGGATCGTGTCTCACCTTTTTCCAACCCGAAACAAGGTCATATCCGTCTTCAATTATCATTTTGTAAAGCTCTGGAATCTCTTCGGGATTATCTTGTAAGTCGGCATCCATAGTAATAACCACATCGCCCTTTGTTGCTTGAAAGCCAACTTGCAAAGCAGCAGCTTTACCATAATTTCTACGGAACATTATGCCATGAATAGTTTCATATTTCTTCTTCAACTCCTCAATCACATTCCACGAATTATCATTACTACCATCATCAATCAAAATTATTTCGTGAGAGAACTTGTGCTCCGTCATCACACGAGTAATCCATTGAACCAATTCTGGAAGTGATTCTTCTTCATTATATAATGGTATAACAATAGAAATATCCATTTATTATTATTCTTATTCGTTTATTTCTCGCATTGCCTCTTGAAACCCATCAGCTTTACGCTTCATAAAAATAGTAGAGATTAAAGAAAATATCAATCCCTGAGCAAAAGTAACTAATATTCCGGATAATGAAAGTGCTAAAGGAGTAAAAACATGCTTTGTTAAATACTCATAAGACCGATTAATCTGTACACTTGTCAATGCTTACTGCTCATACAAATTACCACGTGCAACCTCAAGCAGTTTATCTATTTGTTCGGGGGCAATATATTTATAAAAAACAAAAGTGAAAAAGAACATTATCAAGGACACTACAATAACGATCAAAAGCGTTCCTCCAAACAGTTTTTTGTATGAAGCATAGCCTTGACAAAATCCATCACGATAAAATTTTTGAGCAATAACAATAGATACAAAAAACACTATTGTACTTATCCAGCCATACGCTTTATTATCATTGATGTCAAAGACATAAGCAATAACGCTCATAAGTATTATTGGCAAACTTATAATTGCACCATAACTTAATATGGTTTTAAATTTTTGTCCCATGCTATGAGTTTTAAAAGATTTTTCAAAGATATTAGATTTTTTTGAAAAATACTTAATGTTTTGTGCTAAATTATAATAATTATTACTACTTTTGCATTGGGTAAGTCTTATACGACCAGCTCCTGTTGAACTCCCCCAGGTTCGGAAGAAAGCAAGGGTAAATAGTTGTAGCGGTGCGATATAAGTAGCTTACCCATTTTTTGTGCCTATATTTTGGCAATTAACCTGTATCATACGTGCCTTGAATGGCGAATTACGGAGTAATCAGCAGAACTAAACTCTGATTGAAAGCAATAATCCAGGTTAAATTGGTACTATAACAGTGAAGCGTTCCTACCATATGATAAGATTTTCCGCTTCGCACAAACAAAAAACAATGGCTATATTCTAAAATAATTAAAATGTATATCCGTTTTTGTACCCATACGAAATTTGATCGTCTCCATTTACCACGACCTCTAAAGGATGTGCAGAAAATCAATTACTCCCTTTTGAGGGTTGGGGTGAAATAATTGATTTTTAACCATTGTGGAATAATTTAGGTACTAAAACGGATATACATATAATTAAAACATCCATTATGGATTGATACTCTTAAACTCGAGAGCTAAAACTTGTAAATAAATAGGCATAAAAAGATTATGTGCAAAAAACAAAACTGCACTTAATCTTCGAGACAAGGCTATTTATCGAATAACCCTAAAAACAGTCTATTTATTTTTTATGTACAAATGTTCCATTAATTCTAACAATGCCAATCATATCGTTTTCAGGTGCTTCATTATTAAGTTCCAGTGTTCCACAAATAGCATCTTCCCCAATATATTCAATGGTAACACCACCTGGTCTTGGTATTCCATCAACCCAGTTAAACCAAACGGTACCATAAGCAGTAGCTAAAGTAACCCTGCTCCACTTACCAGAAGCATAATCGTGATACCCATAGTATCCTGGCTCAAGTTTTTCACCTTTTCTGGCATTAATCTCAATATTGAGGTCCATTTGTTCCTCGGTTCGTACACCAACAATTGTTTTAGGGTCGTAATTTGATAATTTCAAGGAAATTGTCGAATCATTAATCCACTTGTAATCAGAATTTACAATTTGAAAATCAGGAGTACTATATACTAAAGTATCCGACATTGAATAATAATAATCCTGAACATTTACCGCAATAGCATTTTCTACATCACAAATAGTTTGCTTTTCTTCTTTGTTCTCATTTTTGTCACTTTTTGAACCATTACACGAAAACAATGCAATAACTGCAATTAATCCTAACAATAAAAAATTCTTTTTCATAATTTTTAATTTTAATTAACAATGGTTATAATTTTCTGCAATTTATAATATTTTTTCTTATTCGCAATTATCGACTACATATATTTTTAAACGGACAGTATTCACAATTATTTGTATTTGTTGTCTGAGAAAACTCAATATCTTGGTTTAACATTTCATTAAACACATTTTGCAAAGCTGCTTTTAACTCATCTTTAAGCTCTGAATCAAAAACATCTATTGTTTTTCGATTTATTTTAACACGGTAATCGAAATTTTCATCTAAATTATTAATATTTATTATACCTGGACACACAGAAATATTACTCTCCTTTTCATACATCAATACATATAATAATATCTGTGTAATCATTCCCTTATCATGTTTTCTATCAGGCTCAAAAAGCTCACTAATGGATTTGCAACTCGTATTGGTTTTACCAGTTTTATAATCTAAAACACGATAAATTTCACCTTGCCTGTCAACTCGATCAATATCTCCTTTAATATTGACGGTAAAATCACATGCTGGTAAATAGAGTTTGAAATTGTTTTGTTCCTCCAGCTCTACAATTGTGAGAGGCAAGTTTTTCTTATCATATTTGAGGGTTAGTTTTACATATTTTTT
>JAQVPT010000282.1 GCA_028701945.1 Bacteroidales bacterium | reverse complement strand
GTTTCAGCCCTCGACCGTTGTAAAATACTCGACCCTGCTTGCGGTTCGGGTGCTTTCCCAATGGGTGTGCTTCAAAAAATGGTGCACATGCTACAAAAGCTCGACCCTGAGAACCTCATTTGGAAAGAGGTGCAAATACAAAAAGTACAGGAAGAAACCAGCGAAGTATTTAAAACTATTGATGACAAAGCCGAGCGGGAAGAAAAACTAAAAGAAATAAACAACGCTTTCGACCAACGGGTAAACGACCCTGATTATGCCCGTAAACTCTACCTGATTGAGAATTGTATTTATGGCGTGGACATACAGCCCATTGCCACGCAAATTTCAAAATTACGTTTCTTTATTTCATTGGTAGTTGACCAAAAAAGCAATTCTAAAGCCGATGAAAATTTTGGCATACGGCCATTGCCAAACCTTGAAACAAAATTTGTAACTGCCAATACTTTGATTGGCATAAACAAAGAAGCTAATCTGTTTACGACCGATAAAGTTAAAGAACTTGAAAAACAACTAAAACATATTCGCCACAAACTTTTTAGTGCCCGAACAAAAGATACAAAACTGAAATACAGGCAAAAAGACGAAGAACTCCGAAAGACCATTGCCGAAGAATTAAAAAAACAAGGTTTACCCATTGATTCTGCCGAAAAATTAGCTAAATGGGACCCGTATGACCAAAACGCATCTTCACCGTTTTTTGACCCCGAATGGATGTTTGATATTGCTGATGGGTTTGATGTGGTGATTGGGAATCCGCCTTATCACCAATTATCTAAAGATGCCTCAGCGAAGAAATCGTTCAAGGAATATTTGAAAAACAAATATAAGACTTCGGCAGGACGCTTAAATCTATTTATTTTTTTCACTCATGAAGCGATTGACTTAGCAAAGAAAAGTAATGGTGTTGTTTCTTACATAATACCCAATACTATTTTAACTCAAGAGTATTACTCAGATACCAGAAAGAAAATACTCAATGAAACGAGTTTAATAAAATTGGTCAATTATGATGAAATGCCCTTTGAAAATGCAGTAGTCGAGAACGTAACCTTTGTTTTAAAAAATTATCGTAATCAAAGCAATCTTGTACAAGTATTTCAGGACAACTTAATTGAAAGAAGGCAATTAGCGATTATAGAGCAAAACCAATTTTTATTACAAAAGAACTTTACTTTCAATATTAATTCTAATGACCTAGTTGACGAAATATTAGCAAATAAAAAGCATCGAAAGATTTCATCATTATGTGAAGTGAATCAAGGCATTGCCCTAAAAGGCGATAAATCTTTGTCCTTAAAAAATTCAAATCCTGAAAAAAAATACTATCGATTATTAGATGGTAGGAATATTAACAAATATAAAATTGAATGGGATGGAGTTTATCTGGATTACGATTTAGATAGAATACACTCTTGTAAAAGGAAGGATATATTTGAATCAGAAGAAAAGCTGTTTTTTAGAAGAGTCTCTAAAAATCTTATTTTCACATATGACAACAATCAATTTTATGCTTTAAATACAATTGTTGTTGTTAATAGAAAACCGAACTGCAAGGATAATTTAAAAGTTCTACTTGGAATTTTTAATTCAGATTTATTGAATTATATCTACCAGAAGCAGTTTAAATCCACAAAGAAAGTTTTTTCAGAAATTCAAGCTCGTTCGGTTAAGGACCTTCCTATTCCTGTTATTGACACAATAACTGAAAAAGCCCTTTATTTTATATCATCAATCTTAATTTATCAAAATAGCAATGAGAAAATTTTTGCAACTGTTTCAAATGCGTTAGTAAATCAACTCTATTTCCCCGACCACATGCAAGAACGTGAAATAGATGTACTTCAATTTGTGGAGCGTGATATTGAAAAAGTAATGCAAGGCAGGGAGTTTGAAAAACTTAGCGATACCGAAAAAGAACAAGTAATTGAGCAATTACATCAAACTTGGAGCCACCCCGATAGCGAGGTTCGCAACCGTATTAAATTATTTGCTGTTCGCAGCCCCGAAATTCTTAAACCTATTATAGAGAGTTAAGCCATGAAAAGAATCAAAGAAATACAGGTTTAAGATATAGAAATCATGAAAATGAAAAGAAATATTCTAAATTGGTAATTTTAGAACTAAAACAGGATAAAACAGCAAAATCTAAGGCACGTCAAATTTTGAGCGATAACTTTGTTTATCAGTCAGGGTTAAGTAAATATTGCCTTGGTATTGCCTCTTTATATCCTGTAAAGACAAATAATATGAACGAAAAATTTAGATTAATTAATAAACTTTGTAATGAAAACATTTAAACTATTATTATTGGGATTTTTTCTTTTTGGATTGTTATTGCCTGTTAATGTTGGAAATGCACAAGAATCGGATGGACTTAAAGAAGAATTTAGTGAATTTGAAAAAACAATTTATGATACATTACCAGTACAGATAATTGTTAATGAAAATGCTAAAATTAAGATTAAGAATGATATTGATAAGCCTAAAACAGAGAAGAAAAAAGAATCTGTTGATATTAGTGGTTATTTCTTTCTTAATCTGGGTATCAATTTATTTACAGTCCTTCTAATTGTTTTCTTAATCTATTATCCAAATAACAAACGGCAAGGGAATGTTTTTACATTTCTGATTTTTAACATCATTATTTTCTTACTTACTTATGTGCTTAATGAAGTAAAAATTAGTATGGGAGCCGCATTTGGGCTTTTTGCTGTGTTTTCAATGTTAAGGTACAGAACAGCGGGAATTTCGATGAAAGATATGACTTACTTGTTCATTTTTATAGCATTAGGTTTGTTAAATGCAATCCATCTTGAAGTTTATGAAACCATCATGATCAACGCAATTGTTTTTACTTTTACCTTTATTCTAGATAGCCAATTATTTTTTAAACCTTATAATGTTAAAAGAATTGATTATGATAACACCGAACTAACTAAACCTGAAAATAAAGAAAAACTTATCGAAGACCTGCGTCAACGATCGGGTTTAGATATTTTTGATGTAACTATCAGCAGAATAAATTATTTGAAAGATTCTGCAAGAATCCAGATTTATTATCATGATTAAAACTCTTTTTGTTGTTGTGCTAGTGGCGTTCTCGTCGGTTATTTACGCTCAAGTAAACGATGCAGGATTGTGGCTAAATATTAGTATTGAAAAACGCTTTAATCAAGCATTCTCTGTTGAGTATGCAAATTGTGAACGATTTGATGAGAATATTACTGAACTTGGTAGCATTATAAATGAACTTGGGTTTAATTATAGTTTTAGTAAAACTGATGAAATTTCTTTTTTTTATCGTATTAAATTTAATCACGCACTAGATAATACTTACTACCCTATAAGCCGTTTTTATTTGGATTATTCACATGCATTTGATTTGGCAAAATTTGATTTAGATGCTCGACTTAGAGCACAAACACAACAAAAAAACACTTATTTTTTTGACTTCGACTCTAGCTCAGAGTTTACATTAAGACCCAAAATAAAACTAAGTTATCAGCATTTAAAATGGGAGTCATATCTTTCATTTGAAGCTTATCTCCCATTTTTTGAAGATGATTATAGATCGTGCGAAAAAATTCGTGGGGTAATAGGTCTTGAATATTCTCTTAATAAACATAATGCTTTCGATTTGGGGTATATGATACAAAAAGAAGTGTTTGAAAACAATCCTGTAACAGATCTTGTGTTTTTACTTGGGTATAAATTTAAGTTTTAAGGGAATGGATTTGATTTACGCAAAGCTATCAATTAAACGCTTATAAACACAAATCTTCTTCTTAATATTGTTTTCCGGAGGCAAGTTGATAGGAAGTTTTGCTATCAGGACAAACGCATCTAAATATTTTATAGAAGTGTAAAAACAAACTGATTATCCCAACCTGACTTTAATCTTTTCCCTTTAATTCCAATTTTAGTATTATCTTTTCTAAGCAAATTTAAAGCGATACGATTAAGGCACGAATAGTTTTGAGCTGCATTGCCAGTCCTTTTTCTACTGTGGTCTTCATTAAATGCAACATCCAAAACCCAATGCACCTTATTTTCAATACCCCAATGTTTTCGTACTCCAGATTCAATTATATCAGCATTCTTTAATGAACATTTACTTCAGTTTCTTCTTTCCCTGAATTTTTAAAATATCTTTTCCTATCCAGCTTTACAATAGTAGACAGCTTTGACCACTTTTCATTATTTTCGACTAAACTAAGGTCGGTAATTGTAAAGTTTCACAAAATTGATGATGCAATAGATATTTCTGCTCGTTTTGAAATTATTCCAGTGGAAAGTCGTAACACAAACTGTGTTGGGTTTAGAGTGGGATATTGGTTTTAATACTGATGTAATATCAAAATTACTTTAGTTTACGCTACAAAATAAATTAACGAATATTATTCTTATTTATAGAATAGCATTCGTTAATTTTTATTTTATCATTACGCTTTGTATTAAAAAGATTTTTAAAATTATAAATTATATTTCTAA